>JBGSQR010000114.1:0-1769 GCA_041737975.1 Geobacterales bacterium
CTACAGTTACCTACGGTAGAAGGTGGGGCAAACATATCGCAGAGTTTGACAAAGAATGAGACTGTTGTTCCAAAATCCACACAGCAAAATATGTTTGTTCCGGAATCTGATTCGCCGCCGAACGGCAAGCAAACAGGTGAATCAATGTCCAGCGGCATGTATTAATTAAACCCTCTCGTAAAAATAATAACCTACGAAGGCATCAAATTAATTTTTGGTGCCTTTTTTTGTCCCCCCCCATGCAGACTGTAACAGTGATGGTAAATGAAGTGAGCTAGGAGGTTTTAAGTGAAGCATAAAGTCGTTGATTATTTTAACTCTCTCAAGTCGGGCCAAAAGAGGGTTTTTGTAGCATTGGGAATCGGTACGGTGCTTTGTGTTATTGGTGTGTTCGGCTATATATCCAGCTCCAAGAAAATTGCTCCTGCCGCTGCTGCTGCCAAAGCCAAAACTCCAGCTACCGTTGTGAACATGGACAATAAGATGCTTGAGACGAATCAGTTGCTTGATGCGAAAAAAGAAGCACAGGTCGCCAAAGAACAGTTGGAAGAAGAAAAAAAGAAAAATGAAGAGGCAGAAAAGGCGGTTAAAGCTGGTCTGACTGCTCCATTGGGCGGTGCTTCTGGAAAAAATACGGTCCCCAATAACATTTCTGAAAAAATTGCAGTAAAAGCCTTTCCTTCCTCCAAAACAAATTCTAAAACGTTGCCTCCGTTGCCTCCATTGCCTTCACAGGGACAAAACTTGGGTGCCTATCCTTTGCCTCCAGGAGTTCAAAATACTCAAAACAGTGGCATGCCAGCACCAGTCACAGAGTCGGAGATTGGTGGAATTATGCGGGTAACCAATGCTAATGCCGGAAAAGAAGAAAAAGAAGCTAAAAAAAAAGACACACGGAAGTCGGTGTACCTTCCAATTTCATATATGGAGGCAACAATGCTGAGCGGCCTTTACGCTCCGATCGGTTCGGCGGGTAAAAGCCATCCGGTCCCTGCATTGATCAGAGTAAAAACTCCAGCAGTTTTACCCAACGAGGTTAAAGCAAATCTCAAAGGTTGTTTTGTCATTGCGGACGGCAAAGGAAATCTTGGAACTGAGCGTGCAGACATGGTTTTGGTGTCTCTAAGTTGCATCGACAGAAAGGGACAGTCGGTAATTGATGAGAGAATCACTGGTTATATAGTTGATTCAGATGGAAAGGCTGGGCTTAAAGGAAACGTAGTAACGAAAATGGGAGCCATGATCGCAAGAAGTATGCTTGCAGGGATGTTCGGCGGTTTTGGCGAGGCGCTGAAATCGGCAAACACTACTTCTTCTCTGAGCGCACTTGGCAATGTCCAGACTATCGAGCCGGAAAAAATCGGAATGGCCGGGCTTGGTAGCGGGCTTGCTGGAGGTTTCAAAGAGGTACAAAAGTTTTATACAGAACTGGCAAAGGAAACCATGCCGGTTATCGAGATAGGAGCTGCTCGGCGGGTTACTCTGGTATTAACCAAGGGTGCTAATCTTGAAATCAAGAAAATATTCAAGGGAGAAAACTGATGCTTTATCGTCTCATTTTATTGGTTGCAATAGCGGCTTTTTCCGCAGGTTGCTCTACTTTTGGGGTTTATGGCGATGAATTCGCTTGCCCTAATACCTACAATGGCCGTTGTGTTTCGCTCCCGGGCGCACATGAATTATCTCTGAAGGATCAGGATAACGCAGAGAGTGACCCTGCTGTTCCGGAGTCAAAGAAAAGGAAAAAGAACAGCGGTTCAGATGAAGAG
>JBGSQR010000184.1:0-4672 GCA_041737975.1 Geobacterales bacterium
AGTGCATCGGCTCTTACTGCTGAGCGTACCAGAATGAATCTCATCTCCAGCAACCTTGCCAATGCCAATGCAACAAGAACGCCTGAGGGTGGACCTTACAAGCGTAAGGATGCCGTTTTTGCAGCTACTCCTCTGGACAATCCTTTTGCCCGAGCCCTGAATAGTGCTGCTGCAAAGGATGTTCGTCAGGTGGAGGTGCAGCAGATTGTCGAGGATCAGAGTCCGCCGCGCATGCAGTTCGACCCGAGCCACCCCGATGCCAACCCAGAGGGATATGTTTCCATGCCTAACGTAAATGTTATGGAGGAAATGGCTGATATGATCAGTGCCACAAGAACTTACGAAGCAAACGTTACAGCTGTTCAGGCTGCCAAAAGTATGGCTCTCAAGACACTTGAGATCGGAAGATAGGCGTAGTTTTTTTGAAAGTAATGATGGAGGCGTAATATGGAATTAAAAGGAATTGATAGCGGATTTGGAATCGGAAAGGCCTTTCCGACCACCGGGGCGGCCAAGAATGCATCTCCTGTAGAAGGTGCCGGTAAGTTCTTCAGCGAGCTGGTTTCCAAGGTTAATGATATGCAGGTTCAGACTGACAAGTCAATTCAAGGACTTGCCAGTGGCGAGAATAAGAACCTTCACGAAGTCATGATTTCAATGGAAAAGGCCAGCATATCATTTCAGTTCATGTCGAGTGTGCGTGATAAGGCTCTCAGTGCCTATCAGGAAGTAATGCGCATGCAGGTTTAATGATTTCCGGTATTGATCACCAAATTTATTAACAAACAATAGAAAGGATTGCCAAACTACCAATGCCAGAAGGATTAAGAAGACTCATAGAGCCTTTTATGGCGCTGTCGCCGGGCAAACGTATGCTGATCGCCGGTGTTGCATTCCTTTCGGCGGCAGCATTTGCAATTTTGATACTTGTTGCAAACAAGACGGATTATCGTCCTCTGTTTACAAACCTGTCAGCAGAAGATGCTGGTGAAATAGTCAAGAAATTGAAAGATAGCAAGACGCCATATCAGGTTACTCCGGATGGCAAGGGCCTAATGGTTCCGTCGGACAAGGTTTATGAATTGAGACTGACTTTGGCGTCCGAAGGCTTGCCTCAGGGTGGTGGTGTCGGGTTCGAAATTTTTGATCGAAAAAATTTCGGTATGACTGAATTTGTTCAAAAATTGAATTATCAACGCGCTCTTCAGGGAGAGCTTTCTCGAACCATAACACAGCTAAACGGAGTTGAGCAGGCCAGGATTCATCTGGTAATTCCTGAAAAGTCGTTGTTCAAGGAGAATGAGAAACCGGCTACTGCTTCAATAGTGCTGAAAATGAAATCTGCGCGTTCACTTCGTGATAACGAAGTGCAGGGCGTAGTACATTTGGTAGCTTCCTCCATTGAGGGTATGAATCCTGATAATGTGACGGTGCTGGATAGTCGGGGCAAGATCTTGAGCAAGGGAGGCAATGGCACAACAGATGCGGCTTCCAAGATGTCATCAGCTATGCAGGAAACCCAGCGCGGTTACGAAAAAAATGTGGAAGAACGTATTCAGTCTCTGTTGGACCGGATTGTTGGCTCCGGAAAAACCGTAGCCAGGGTGTCGGCTACTTTTGACTTTAAGCAGGTTGAAAGGGTGGAGGAAAAGTTTGATCCTGAATCAATTGCTGTCAGGAGCGAGCAGCGTACAGAAGAAAAAGCGGGAACTACTGCAACAAGCGCCGGAGTACCTGGTGTGCAGACCAATCTGGGGCGTGCGCCTGCCGGTGGCGGCTCGGCTGGAGGCGGATCTAAAAATGATGAGACACTGAACTATGAAGTCAGCCGTTCAACATCCAAGATTATCGAGCCGGTAGGTGCACTCAGCAAGATCTCTGTTGCAGTTCTTGTTGATGGTAAATATGAAGTGCTTGCGCCAGCCAAGGATGGACAGGCCGTAAAGCCCAAATATATTCCGCGTTCGCCAGATGAATTGCAAAAAATTGAGGCCTTGGTTAAGAGTTCTGTTGGATTCAATCCAGATCGTGGTGATCAGCTGACGGTACAGAATATCCCCTTCCAGGATACTGGTGATATGGTTGGGCCTGAGGCGCAGCCAGCCTGGCAACAGTGGCTGAATAATCCGGTGGTGATGTCATTTGTGAAAAACCTGATGATAGCGATCGGATTCATCGCACTGATCCTGTTGGTAATCAAGCCTCTGCTCACGTCACTGCGGGTTTTGAGGCCAAATTCACCGGAAGCCTCGTTCGAACCTTTAAATATGAATTCGGATAAATTGACTTCAGGTGAAAAAACCCAGATAGCAGCGCAGATGGCTGAACAGCAGCAGCTGATTGAGGCTGCTAAAAAAGACCCGTACCAGGTTGCCCAGATACTCCAAAACTGGATTGGGGAAGATAGCAAATAGGCGTAAATATATTAATGAAATAATAACAGGAATCCTATGACCGGTTCGGAAAAAGCAGCCATCCTGCTTCTTTACCTTGGCAATGATGTAACAGCCAAGGTTTTTGAGCATATGGACGATGAACAAATAAAAAAAATCAGTAAGGCAATGGCTTCACTGGGACATATTAGCCGTATAACCATCAAAGAAGTGGTTGAAGATTTTACTACCACAATTAATCCGGAATCGGGAATTTTTTCACAGGGTGAGGAGTTCGTGCAGAAAATCCTGGAAAAGGCACTTGGAGCAGACAAAGCGTTCATTCTGATGGAGGAGTTAAGGGCCTCCAGTTATGGCGATCTGGTCGATATTCTGGCGGCAATGGACTCAAAGAGTATTGCCAACTTTTTGTCACAGGAACATCCTCAGGCTGTTGCTGTTGTCCTGGCAAAGCTGAAATCCAAACAGACCAGCGAAATTATCAGTCTTTTGCCACAGGAGCTACAGGCAGAAGTTGTGTTGCGGATTGCTGATGTAGAACAGGTTTCACCGGAAATCCTGATGGACCTCGATGAGGTGATGAAAAAAGAAATTCAGTCCATGGGCGGTACCCAGCGTTACAAAGTCGGCGGTATTGAAAAAGTTGTTGATATGTTCAATCACTTTGACCGCAGCAAGGAAAAACAGATTCTGGATAAACTGGATGTCATCAGTCCGCCATTGGCAGAGATTATCCGCAAACATCTGTTCACATTTGAGGATGTTTTCAGTCTGGATGACCGCAGTATTCAGTCCATCATGCGTGAAGTAAGTAATGATACTCTAACACTGGCAATGAAAACTTCGGCAGATGATGTCAAAGACAAGATTTTCAGGAATATTTCCAGTCGTGCAGCAGATATGATTAAAGAGGACCTGGAAGTTATGGGACCTGTGCGACTTTCTGATGTTGAGAAAGCACAGGGCGAAATTATCAAGATCGTCCGTAAGATGGAAGAGGAAGGGAAAATCGTCCTGGCCGGTCGCGGCGGAGAAGATCTACTTGTCTAGAATAATCAAGTCATCAATGCAAAACAGTTCGAACGTGGGTGAATTTCTATTCAAGTCACTCAAGCCAGGGATCCATGCAAGTCATGGAGAAGTTCATGGCAGTGGTTTCTTGCCAATGGGCCTGTTTGATAGTTCAGAGATGAATCGCATGGGTGATGATCCCGAAGTTGCTGAGCCGCCAAGCATTACTTTGACAGAGGAAGACTTGCAGCAACAGTTAAGAGAGGCTTTCGAAAACGGGTTGACTGATGGTAAAAATCTGGCTGAACGCGGGTTGGTCAATGTCTTCAGGTCACTGCGAACCGCTGCTGAAGGAGTTCAATCCCTCCGCGAAAAAATTCTCAGGGAATCCGAGGATGAGCTGGTCAAGCTGATTATGCTTGTTTCCCGTAAAGTTATTTTACGGGAAGTCTCACAGGACAGAACTATTCTGACGAATGTTGTTCAGGCGGCAATCGGCGCCATATCAGAACGTGATGAGATTACTATCAGATTAAATCCTGATGATTATGTGCTTGTCACAACCGGGCAGGGCGACGTTCTCAGAAAAGAACTAATTACCAGCAGGATGCAGCTTAAGTCTGATCCTACGGTCTTGCAGGGTTTTTGCATGGTGGATTCCGAATTGGGAACAATTGATGCCGGATTAGATTCCCAACTGGAAGAGATCTTCCGATCACTAAAAGAAGAACGAACCCTTTCCGTTACAGGTGCTGGCGTATAGTGCCAGGAGACCTTTAATGCCTCAGACTAATCTGGATATGACAAAATATCTCGCCGCAGCTGAATCGGCAAAGCCGATCAGAATGCATGGCAAGGTTAGTCAGGTTGTCGGTCTTGTAATCGAAGGATACTGCCCTGATACTTCTGTCGGTACAATTTGTGAAATAAGGCCGGTTGAGGGGGAGCCGATTCCGGCCGAGGTGGTTGGTTTTCGCAATAACAAAACTCTGCTGATGCCGCTGGGAGAACTTAGAGGCGTTGGCTTGGACAGTCTGATTTCAGTTCGCCGTGAGAAAGCAACTATGGGGGTTGGTCCACTGATGCTGGGCCGGATTATTGACGGACTGGGCAATCCGATTGATGGTAAGGGGCCATTGCATGTTGAAGAGGAGTATCCGATCTACGCAACTCCTGTCAATCCCATGTTACGAAAGCCTATTAGAAGGCCGTTGGATTTGGGTATCCGGAGTATTAACGGATTATTGACATGTGGGCAGGGTCAGCGT
>JBGSQR010000224.1:0-18538 GCA_041737975.1 Geobacterales bacterium
CATACAGATTGAAGTCAAAATTGAGGGTGCTTCCCCGCAGCAGATCGAGACTGCACTTCGGCACACAACAGTGCCGGTAATCGGACGTATCCAGCAGGACCGTTTCCTGTTGGATATTCGCACAATCAGTGAACGTGATATTGCTGCACTAACAAATTCTATTCGGGAAGCGGCACTGACATTAACACAGATTTAATTGATACTTACGGAAGCACAACCATCACTGGTGGGTGGCCCGGTCTTCAAAACCGGTGAAGGGGATGAGAAATTCCCTTGGTGGGTTCGATTCCCATGTGCTTCCGCCAATTATTTAAAGTAGTTATGACTATTAAGCATCTTTAGTTTTTCCTATCATCAAGGTAAAAACCGCAGCCAAGACTGGTGGTAGCAAGAAAGTAAGGTCACAACAACCATAGAAGACTGTTTTTGTCCTTTTTATAATTGACTTCAATCTTAGACATAGGTATAGTTGAATTATAGAAGCACCTATTGAACAAAAAAGGAGATAAATCCCATGTTTACTGAAAAATATCGTATTCGTCCTGTATCTCATTGCAAAGAGGGATGCAGTATTTAGCCCATCAAGTAATTGGTGGGCGGAGTTAATGAAGCCTCTGTAGAAATGCAGGGGCTTTTAATTTTTATTCAGCAAGCTCGAATTACTACCCTTCCGTACCAATCCACTTTAGTATTCCATTGGATTGTTCCGTCAACAAAGTGTTATTATATAAAAGTAATATAGTTACGCTTTGTTCGCAGGAGGTAAAACCAAATGGCAAGCCAAAGACAAAGTTCTAGAATCAACTGTGAATCACATTGTGTCCTAATGGATTGTGGCGGTAGCAACTATGAAGCACTACTGGAAAATATCTCTCTTGGTGGAGCATTGATTAAGGTGAGAGATGGTGTCCCTAGTGGTTTAAGAGTTGGCGACATCTGTAGTCTTGCCATATGTGACAATCCGGAGTCATGCACGCTAAAACAATTCTGTAAAGTGGTAAGATATGATGATCTGTTCATGGGTGTAAGCTTTGTGACCAGTGGCGATCAATAGGCCCTATCCTGAACATTTCCCATGTGCTTCAGCCAACCAAAACTCTCCCAAAAGGCAGCCTCCATGAAACACCTCATCCTTGGAACAGCCGGACACATTGACCATGGAAAAACTGCGCTGGTCAAGGCCCTGACAGGGATCGACACAGACCGCCTTAAAGAAGAAAAAGTCCGAGGCATTACAATCGAGCTCGGGTTTGCCCATCTTGAGCTTCCGGGTGAGATCCGCTTCGGAATTGTGGATGTTCCCGGGCATGAAAAATTCGTGCGGGCCATGGTTTCCGGTGTTGGCGGCATGGACCTGGTCATGCTGGTAATTGCGGCTGATGAAGGCATTATGCCGCAGACACGGGAACACTTGGATATCCTCAAGCTTCTGGGCGTCAAGAACGGCCTGGTGGCTCTGACCAAATGCGACATGGTTGATCAGGAATGGCTGGATCTTGTTATTGAAGAGGTCCGCGATTTTGTTGCAGACAGTTTTCTGGCCGACTCACCGATAGTCCCGCTCTCTGCACGGACCGGCGCAGGAATTGAAAACCTGAAGACAGAGCTGACCAGACTGGCGGAAAAAGCTATCGGGAAACACATTGAGGGCAGCTTCCGACTCCCTGTGGACCGTGTATTTACCATGGCAGGTTTTGGGACAGTAGTAACCGGCACACTTCTCTCCGGTGAAATCAATGTAGGCGATGAGCTGGAATTACTGCCATCGGGCAGGGAAGGGAGAGTACGTGGCATTCAGGCACATGGACATAAAACAGATCTTGGGCAGGCTGGGCAGCGCCTGGCTGTCAATCTGCATGGCATTGATCTGAACGAAGCAAAGCGCGGTGATGTTGTTGTACCACGGGGTGTGTTTAAAACCACCAGGGCGGTCGATGTGCGTCTCGATTACCTTGATTCTGCACCAAAGGAGCTTAAACACCGCGCAAAGGTGCGCCTGCACTCGGCTACCTATGAAGTCCAGGCCCAGGTAAATCTGCTGGACCGGAATGCGCTTCAGCCAGGAGACAGTGCTTATGTGCAGTTACGACTCAGCGAGCCTTTTCTGCTGGTATCCGGGGACAGGTACATCCTCCGCATTTCATCACCGGCTGCAACAATAGGAGGCGGCACAGTCCTGGATCCGTCCCCCCCATCCCGGCGCCGCAGGAGCGAAGAAGCACTGTCACTTCTCGACTCACTGGAACAGCTCGAGTATCAACGCATCGCTGCCCTGATCATCAGCCAGAGTCTGCTCTCCGGCATCAGTTTCGATGAAATACTTCTACGCTCTGCCATGCCTCGTAAGTCACTGGAAACTACCCTGACCGCACTTTTAAGCTCAGGAGATGTTGTCCAGATGATTCGTGAACCGAGAACATTTCTGGCAAAAGATGCTTTCACCAAACTCCAGGAGGGGCTTGTAAATGAGGTGGCCGATTTCCTGGACGCAAACCCTCACAAAGAAGGCATCGGGAAAGAAGAGTTAAAAACCCGTCTGCCAAAACGGAGTGATCCACGCTTTTTTACGCCGCTGTTAACAGCTTTGGAAAAAGACCGGCTGATTATCCCTGAACGCGACATTGTTCGGCTGCCAGGCATTGCGGCCAGGAAGGATCCGGCAGAACCCGGACTGGCCAATAAGGCCATAGCAATCCTCCAGGAGAAGGGAATTGAACCTCCCACTGTCAATGAGATCGCCTTTCATCTGAAATGTGATCAAAAAACAATTCGGGAGATTTTGCTGAATTCAGGCAGAAGCGGTCAGGTTGTTAAAGTTTCCAATGACATATTCTATTCGGCTGAAACTCTGAATAGCCTGCGGGAGACACTGATGGTTTATCTCAGGGAAAACGGAGAAATAACTCCGCCTGTTTATCGCGATCTGACCGGTCTATCCCGAAAATATCTCATACCTCTTTTGGAATACTTCGATAGTGAAAAAATTACCATCCGCGTAGGAGATAAGCGGGTCTTGCGAAAAAAATAACGCTACCTTTTCTGATAGATCTGTTGATTAGATTAAAATCCAGGGAAATTTTCTGCTAACTTGTGATATCATCTTTTTATTAATCTGCTGCCCCATTAACCATGTAAAGGAGATCAGAATGAAACGATTACACCCTTGGATAACCGGAGTCCTGATGGTTCTCTGCCTGGTTCCACTAACCGCCCAGGCGACAGGCATCGAACTTTCCATCGGAGGATGGAGGCAGACACCTGGCGGTAATCTCTCTATCAAAGCTGTTACAGAACTGGACAACCTGAGCATCAAAGACGACCTTAAATACGGTAATGAAACAAGACTGATGGGCAGGATCAAGATTGATACGCCACTCTTGTTCCCCAATATCTACCTGATGGCCACACCGATGAACTTCAAGGAAATCGGATCCAAAAATACCTCCTTTACTTTCGGAGATAACACTTTCAATGCAAACACACCATTTACCTCTGAGCTGAAACTGGACCACTATGACGTGGGTTTTCTATACGGAATTCCGCTGCTCAAAACGGCTACAGCTGGAATTCTGAATATCGACCTGGGTCTGAACGCCAGAATCATTGACTTCAAGGCCCGCATAACCGGCCAGGATTCAATTACTTTACAGACCATTACTGAATCCAAAGCAATCGTCATCCCAATGCCGATGCTTTACGCCGGTTTTCAGGTAAAGCCGGTCAAGTGGATTGCCCTGGAGGGAGAAGCCCGCGGCATCACCTACGGAAAGAACCACTATTATGACCTGATCGGGCGTGTCAAGGTCAAACCTTTTGGACCGGTCTTTGCTGCTGCCGGTTACCGGTATGAAAAAGTAAAACTCGACGTGGAGGATGTAAAAGCCAAGATTGATTTCGGCGGGCCATTCGCCGAGGTTGGACTGGAGTTCTGACAAATTTCGACATCATTAAACTAAAAGCGGCAATACCTTTATGGAATTGCCGCTTTTTTCATATTAACAGGTCAGCCTGCCTGAAGACCGCCTGTCACTTTCAATATATTCCCTGATACTGCTGATCATGGAACAATCCGCCGTCGGATCGATATGGGGAATCTTGGATTGCCCACCCAGCTTGCCACGCACATCCTTTGACCAGTTGTAGATCATCTCACCGCTTACAGAAAGCAACTGCGGTGCAGCAATCCGGCCCTGCTCTCTGAATGTGGCATAGTCGGCGTTCATTTCCTTTAGCTGCCCGTCCAGAAGTGAAGCCATCAGTACAGTATCTGCGCTACTCATTCGTTCACCTGCCAATACCCAGATATGTCGGCGGTTAGGCACATCAGTGCCGACCATGAACTCACTGACACCGAATCCGAATGTGTTATTAAGGCAGGCCACTGCCAACTCCACCTCTTCCTGGGTCACCTTTTCCTCCAGCTTGTCCAGAAACCTGTCTCTGCCGGTAAATTCAATGAAATGTGGTGCCAGTGATGTAAAGCGGATCGTATCTCCGATATGGTAGCGCCACAGGCCGGAACAGGTACTGAGGATTACTGCGTAACGCTGACCGGCTTCCACATTTTCCAAAGGAACTACGGGCGCAAACCGGTCTGGCTTACCGTTTTCGTCCAGATCCTCAAAACGGACAAACTCGAAAAAAGCCCCATAAAAGGGAGTCAGGCGCATGGCAGCATCTCCGGCGCACTGAAATCCCATAAAAGCCTCGGAAGAGGGCAGCAGTTCTATAAAATTGGGCAGTTCGTCATTAAACAGCTGCTGGAACTCCGCCTGATAAGGCTTGAGACTTGTCCCACCATGTATAATCAGCTCCAGATGAGGCAACGCCAGATTGACAGGCTTGCCGCTGATTTCACTGCAACGCTTCAGCAGCAGGATAATCCATGGAGGCACGCCAGAAACGACCTTTATTTCACTATCGCTCAGCAAAAGTTCGGCCATGGCCTGCAGCTTTTCATCCCAGGGCAACTCTGAGACACTCAGGGGCGGTTCCACAAAAGGCTCCAGATACCAGGGACGGAAACGAAGTGTAATGGCACTCATATCACCGGAATAAACACCGGTCTGCATTTCGGTCAATGAGGTGGAACCGGACATATAGAGAATTTTACCGTTCAGGATACCGGAATCTGGATGTTCTTTCAGGTAGCAGCAGATCAGATCCAGCGCTGCCCGCTGATTTTCTTCGAACATCTTGCTTGAGAATGGAATGAACTTGGTTGGTGCCGTTGTACCGGAGGTTTCGCAGAAAAGTTCTGTGGTGCCAGGCCAGGTAACATCTTTCAACTGCAGGTATTTTCTTCCGTCCGAATGCTCATGCCTGCAGGCCGAAAAGTATTCCTCCCAGAAATCCTGATAGGTACGAATTGGAACAGACTGCTGATATTTTTGATAGGCCTGATCAAACTGAACTCCGGCTAATTCGGAAAAATTATATTCCTTACCGAATTGTGTTTCAGCGGCAGTTTTGATCAGTTCAGCAAAAATTTTGCGCTGAGCCACTTGCGGGTCCTGAGCCAGGAATTGACCGGCACGGTTTTGTGCGGCAGAGAACATCAGCTTACGGACAGCTGAAATACTGGCAATTTTCTTGATGATACGCATTTATACCGCCAACTGCAGCCTGGGATAGAGCAACTTATTGTACCAGTTGTCCAGTAAGGCATTGTAAGGTTCATGATGAAAGATCATTGAAGCATGGGCAACTCCATCATCGGCATTGCCGGAACGAACTGTTTTGACCAGACATTTTGGAAACAGTCTGCTGTATTGCGATGGGTCACGGAACAATTTCATTGTCGGGGAAGAGGGGACCAGAATATCAAATTCGTTTTCGGCCATCAGTGTCAGAACCGGACCGGCAAAAATCGAGTTTTCCAGCGAGGGGAAATTAAAGTCTCGCAAAGCAACAACCCTTTCGAATCCTCCACGCGACGGAGTGTTATTGATTACGTCCATTATTTTGTGTCTAATGGCCAGGTGCCTTATATTGAGGGAACGGTTTTCGGCTCCGGCAGTAAAAAGGGCATGAAAGCAGCGTCTGGATCTTTCAATCTGCTTTTCCAGGTGCGCCTCGTCATTCGGATCAGCCGCAACTATCTTCTTTAGGTTGTTCTCCAGAAAGCGGACACCGTCACGTTTTTCGCTGGCTGGCCTGATCAGATCATCAGTACAGATAACCGGGCTGACAAGTATCAAGCCGCGAATCTGTTCATGTATGAACTCAGTCGCCTTGCGTAGATAATCCGTCAGCAGGCCGCAGCCGAAGCTGACACCCATAATCAACGGTTTTTGTCCCTTCTTCGCAAGATCTTCAATCAGGTCACCCAACTGCGCCGCAAACATCTCCTCGCAAAAACCGTTGCGGGGATAGTTAAGGAAATACAGAGATCCATGTTCACGCAAAATCTGACGTTGAAATTCCACCGTCTCAGTTGAATCCGGCACAAAACCACCCAGTATAATGGTCGGATAATTACCGGCACCTTTCTCTCTATACACCAGACAGCGTTTAGCAATTGTAGTGGGCTTGGTTTCCAGAAGCCTGATTTCACGCAGTCTGGATTTAGGGATATATTTCTTGATGGCAATTGTACGCATAAATCCTGCGGCAAAGGTTGCCGCTGAGGCTACCATCGGGCTCATTTCCCGTTTTACACTTAATTTCAGCCCCTGTTCAATCATGATAACCTCCGCTGTAGTTTTGCAGAGATTAGCATCGGCTTGTTACATCTAAGCTGCGCCTTTGTGATTGTTTTGCAAAAACTGTGTGACAATTTCATTTTATCAATCCAGGCAACAAAACCTAAAACAGAATGTAGCAAAAAGTTCCTTACTTGTAACACCACCATAACTTTATCAGTGTATATTCAAAACCAGATAGCGGTAAAACCATCCGGATTTCATGTGGATAAAGAAAGACAACTCAAATGGTAGCAATACAATCAAGTTCTTTTGGATCAACTAGCAACACCAGTCATTTACCCATGTCCCTTGTCTTGCCTGAAACGCGTCCAGCAATAATACTGGATGCTATCGGTGATGTTTTTCAGCCTGTTACTCCGGTGCAACCTGGCGACAGTATTCCAGTAGTACTGAAGCGCCTGCAAATTGACAAGAGCCTGCAAGTGCTTCCGGTTGTGGAGCACGGCTATGTGATCGGGATTATCAATCGTTCAACCTTTCTGGAAGAAAACATCATCGGCATGCACGGCTTTGCCATCCAGATCAACCACAATAAAACGATGCGTGACCTGATGACCTCCGTACCATTATTGCTTGAGGCGAGCACACCAATCAGGTATGCCGCTCAATCAATAAAGGCGCTTGGCAATGATTTCCGAGTAGACAATGTTTGCATAACACGGCGAGGTCTTTATGAGGGAATTGTGGATATAAACAAATTCATCAACGCCATAACAGAAATAAACCTTACCCTGGCCAAGTCAGCAAATCCACTTACCGGACTGCCTGGCAACGAATCTATTCAACGCGAAATCTCTGAGCGACTGGCAACACATCATGGTTTTGATATCGCCTATGTGGATATTGACAACTTCAAGCCTTATAACGATTACTACGGTTTTCAGAAAGGCGATGCTGTAATCAAATCACTTGGAGATATTACCAGATCAATGTTGCAAACTCAGCAGGCCTCCCAATTGTTCTGCGGCCATATCGGGGGTGATGATTTCATACTTATCACCGAGCCTGGAAATGGTCATCAAGTTGCCATGTCAGTTATCAGTGCTTTTGAGAATCAACGTCTTTTATTCCATGGCGAACAGGATTTTTCAGCAGGCTCTTACACTGCCATTAACCGTAAAGGAGAAACGGAAACATTCCAGTTGCTGTCACTTTCAATCGGCATTGTGAATACTCTGTTAACCCCTGTCAGCTCATACGCTCAGCTGGCATCTTTGTCTACAGAGGTTAAGAAATCTGCCAAAAGTATCAACAGATCTTCAATTGTTATAAACCGCAGGAACAGTTAGTTCAAATGCTGAACTTCTTATGAGTAATTGCAATTTTCTGATTTAAAAAGTTGGAGGGGGCACCTGCGGGGAATAATCACTTTTCCAAGGCGGGAACTAGTTACGAACCGGATTTATATTCAACCATCCGCACACTGTATGTGCCAGCCTTACCGCTGCCATCCTGGCGAGCAACCATCACCCCCAAATCATCCGGTCTGATCCAGCGCCGGCATTTCTTGTTTTTATCCTCAAAATCAATAACCCGACAGTTGTAACTTTTCCCACGAATCCGTACTTCTTCATTACGAATCCAGGTGTAATGACGCTTGACTACTTCCATATTTTCCAGATCAAGCAGACGAATACTTTTTTTCTCACCGACCTGCGTCAACAAAGTTTCAGGACATTCCATGGTTGTAAAATCATACTCTGTTCGCGGAATGAACGTGGAGCGCTTGACGTCGTTTTCCATGATATTGAGCTTGAATTGACCATTTTCCAGTAAACCCTTGGCAACGGTTGACTTACCGTTTTCCAGGCTTGTACGAGAATAACTGACCGTGCCGTTTTTACCAACAACGGCATATTCCTTACTATCCAGGGAATAGGAGCGGACTATGAAATTGGCTTCTATTCTGGTCGCATTTGAAAATATGATCGTATTGTCATCCCCACGACTACAGGTAGAGCTTGCATCACCGATACGGATGCCATGAGAGTGGATAGAAAATCTCGATGCCCTTTTGTCAGCACTGCTGCTCCAGGCAGTATGGGCTGAATAAATACAAACTCCCAGGACCAATGCAGCGGCCATTAGCTTTTTCATGCTGCTGCCTGCTGTGGCCAATACACACTATTGTTATTACGGGCATTCAAAAGAGTGCTGAAAGAATCCCTGCTATCCGGAGCCCTGCTGATGGTAAACAGTCGGGCATTCTCTCCAACTGCCTGAACAGCATTTTTGTTATCAGAAAACTTTTTGATAGATTCCGCCAGATCCCGACTGTTGCCAGCCTTAAATACCGATCCGGTCTTACCGTCCAGCATAAGCTCTCTTGGACCGCCACGATCCGAGACTATCACCGGCAAACCGGAAGCCTGTGCCTCCAGTACCACATTGCCAAAAGTATCGGTAGCACTGGGAAAAACAAAGACGTCGGCAGATGCAAATCCATGTTGAAGCAACTCACCTTCCAGATAACCGGTGAAAACGACCGGATAGCCTTGCAGAAGGAATTCCATCTCCTCCCGGTAGGGGCCATCTCCGATTATGGCCAAAGATATATCAGCACCGTTATCTACCAGATGTCGAAAGGATTCTACTAGCAGATCAAGAGACTTTTCCTGCGAAATTCTACCCACATACAGTAATACCAGCGAATTAGTCAAACCTCTGCGATGCCAAAATTCAGGAATACGTTTTTCCGGAGTAAACAACTCAGTATCCACCCAGCGCGGAAGCGGTTTTAATTTTTGAGCTGGAAGACCTTTTGATATCAACTGTTCACGGGTACCAGCCGAAGGCACCAACACTTCTTCCATCTGACTGTAAAACCAGATCATATAGCTCCAGGCAGCCTGCTCAAGAAACTCATCATTTGTCAGGCTCCGCACATATTGCGGTATATCTGTGTGGTAAGTTCCGGCAACCGGTATATCCATCAACCTTGCAATCATAAGCCCCAGAAGACCGACCGTACCTGGCGTGCTGATATGAATTCGTGTGTATCCTTCCCGTTCAATGTAATCCATAATATCAAGAATAGGCGGAAAGCTCAGTTTAAGCTCCGGATATTCCGGCAAAACAAAATCACCCACTGAGAGGAATCTGACAACCCCTTCCATATTTTTACCGGTCTCCTGGTCAGATGTAATCACAGTCAGTTCCACACCCCGTTCCTGTGCTGTCTTGATCAAACGCTTGATAGTGATGGCAACGCCATTGATCTCATCAAGAGTGTCTGTAAACAGGGCGATCTTTTCCTTTGTCTCCTGCCTTGCTTTTTCGGGGAGAAGTCCCGATACCTCCCTGATCAAATCCTTGCCTTTGTGCTGGTGATGAAAAGCCAGATAGTAAGGCGATATCAACATATGAACCAGACCGATGGTGCCAGCAGTGTTCAGGTACTCAAAAAAACCGGCATTGACCGGCAGATTCATCAGCCGCTTGGAATAATGGTAAAGCAGGCGATTGGCCAACCTGCTGGTTACGGCAAAAATTTTGCGGTTCTGGTCGGCGTCACTGATGCTGTCCAGAAACTCACTGTTATTGAGCAGTAACCTGGCTTCATGCTCAAGCACATCTTCAAAACCGCCCTCCGGGCTCTTGCTGGATACCGGCATATTTTTCAGTATAAAAAGCTTCAACTTTTCAACTAGAGAAATCTTTTCATTTCCAAGATTGAAAAAACGCTCCATCATGGCACTGACAAAAGGTGAAGAACTTCGGCGGTTGCCGCCGAAACGATCCTGATAGAAGCTACGCCCAATTCCGTACAGGCTGTGTGCCATGGTCAAAGGCCCACCATCCTGGCCATTATCCTGGCATTTACCATCCCTGACCGCCTCAACGAATGCCTCAACAGTAATTGTATCAATGGCTGACGTATGTGCCCTGGCAATAAACAATCCACCATGGTCATCCGAACCACCAACCATACCCTTAATCCACGGAGTTGTACCATAAGGCTGCAGGTCATGTTTGTTGGCCAATCTTATAATTACATCTTCTGTAAGCCCGGATGCGAGCTGTTTTGTAAAACTATTGAACCGCTTGGCCCTACAACCGTTTTTAACCTCGATTGTAGTAAACAAAAGCAAGGATTTTTCTATTATTTCCAGAGTCAGCTTGTCGTTCTGGGCATACAGAGGATGCGCCAGAAAGTGGGCTATCTTCTGGCTGTGCAGGTATGCAACCAGTTCATAGATGTTTTTGCGCAGTTCCATTATCTCAAGATACTTGCTCTCATTGATATTCAACACCACAACATGCACCTTGCAGCCATTTTCCGGGAAATATGCCGTAATCTCACAACTGACGAAGGTCCTGGGCAGGTGTGCTATTTCCAGCGCACCGGTGATAACATTATGATCGGTGATGGTAACAAAATCCATGCCGCGCTCGCGAGCTGCATTATAAATATGAAGAGGCGAGGTGTAGCTCTCCGGGCAGTTGAACTTGCGCATTGCCCAGTAGGTCGGCTTGTTGGAGTGGCTTGAGTGTACGTGAAGGTCGGCTTTATATGTTTTCATGGAATATACATTTAGCATATCCAAGTTACAGCCATGTTGAGTTCAGGTAATTATTTTGTTGAAAATGCTATAAAAATTCATCCGCTGTCAATTACAGGTAGACTGCTATTCCACCCGCCAACATCTTAATGAAAAGTTTTCACAACATTTAACTTGTCATCACATAACTGTAATAATTGTCAGCTATAGTACCAACAAAACGAAAAAGGCTTTTTATAAAAATCATGCTGATTTTGTATATCATCTTGATCATATCATTACAGGAAGTGACTGACTTGAAACAATTTTACATAAATATTTTCAGTCCGGCTTGCAGGCATGTCACTCATGACGCTGAATCGAATAGTCGAACCAGCGCATTTGACACAAATTTAACTTCAGTTGGCTCGATACAGAAAGAATCTTCTTTTGTCGGTTCTAAAAATACAGGAGAAGAACTATGTACGCAGTAACAAACCAAAATCCTTTCGAAACAGCAGTACACCCATTCCAATCAGCACACCAAAAAAACAACGAAGTTTCGTCAAACCAATTCGCGGAGTGGCTTGAGCTTCATCACATAATTTCTCAACGCCAGATCACTCCAGTATTCCAGCCAATTATTTCACTGCGCGACCATGCAATTTACGGCTATGAATCATTGAGCCGAATTTCACACAGCGGTAGCATAACCAATCCGGAAGAGTTGTTTGAAAAAGCACGCCTATACGGCATGACCGTGCAGATCGAAAGACTCTGCCGAGAAAAGGCTCTGGATCGCGTTGTTGAACTGGGACTGGAAGGGATGATTTTTTTGAACGTCTGTCCGGCACTGCTGTATGCCGAAAACCACAAGCGTGGCTTCACGATACAGTTGCTTGAAAAACTTGGTATAGACAGTTCCAGGGTTGTCTTTGAGTTAACCGAAAAAAGCGTGATCAATGATTATGATTTGTTTGAAAAAGGCGTGGCACATTATCGCTCGCAAGGTTTTAAGATCGCCATTGATGACCTGGGTGACGGTTATGCCGGACTGAAGATGCTTTCACAGATCACGCCGGATTATGTCAAACTGGCACAATTTCTTGTCCGTAACATAGACACGCAACCTGCAAGGCAGGCCCTGGTTGAAGCGATAACCTGTTTTTCCAAGAGAATTGGCGCAAAGGTTATTGCAGAAGGGATAGAGCGTAAAGAGGAGTTAGCCTATCTGTCTGGTGTAATGGTTGATTTCGGGCAGGGTTATTTTCTGTCGCGTCCCGCCCTGGAACCACCAACTGTTTTGACATTTTCCATGCCTGAATTTGTACAGGCAAATCCCAAATGTGACCTAAACAGACTCTGCCACTATTTAACGCGGCAGTAGAAGATCAGTAATAAGCAATAATCAAAAGTAAGGGAAAAACTAGCACCAAAATCAATCCATTTCCGCTGCGACCCTGTTTCTGCCGGATTCTTTCGCGTCATAGAGTGCCAGATCGGCACGTTTGATTAATGTACTGCAAGTATCCCCGCTTCTGAACATTGATATGCCTGAGCTGATGGTCACTCTACCTACATCAGTAAAGCTGAAATTTTCTATTGTGCTGCGAATTTTTTCAGCAAGAACAGACACACCAGCCAGGTCTGTTTCCGGGCAGACAATAACAAACTCTTCCCCTCCGTATCTGGTAAAGACATCAGTAGATCGGAGTACCGAGGCAACGACCTTGGCTATTGTTTTAAGAACCACATCACCGATATCATGACCGCAGGTATCATTGATTGATTTAAAGTGATCAATATCAAACATTACCAAAGAGAGACTTCGTTCATGACGAGCAGCCTTTTTCGATTCCTGGGAAAGAATTTCATATAGTTTTCTTCGGTTGTATAAGGCTGTCAACGGATCCTTTTCAGACAGATCACGAAGTTCTTCCTGCAGTCTTTTACGCTCTGTTATGTCGGCAAACTCAACTGTAATTTTCATAGGGCCGGTCTGAAATACGCGCACATCAAAGCATCTCCTATTTTGACCAAACTGGAGCTCATATTCAAAAGACTGAGATTCAAGTTCTCCTCCGGCAACTTTTTTATATGTCTCCAGCAGTGGCTGATCAGCCAGCATCGGAAACGCTTTCTCAGCCGGCATGCCTAGTAATGGCCAGTGAGGCAGGCCGATAATATTGTCTGCAGACGGATTGGCACCTGTCAAAATCAACTTTTCCTGTTCAAGTGTGAAGAAATGCATACCGGTCAGTGAACTCTCAACTATGCTGCGAAACCGCTCCTCTGATTTCCAAAGTGCGTCCTCATAAAGTTTGCGCTCCGTAATATCATGAAAAACAACAACAACCCCCTTACCACTGTTATCAACGCTCAACGGTACCCAGTGCGTCAGCAATGTGACTTCACATTCTGGAACATGGACTTCCCTGATCAGCTCTTTCCCGAATTCCTTGATTTCATTGAAAGAAGCCAGCAACTCCGGGTTATGGGAAATTTCCCATAATCGCCTCCCCTCTTCGTTGTCAGGGATTTGAAACAGATCGCGAAAAGGCGGGTTAACCATCACAACCGTTCCATCAAAGAGCAAGACCATCAACCCTTCACCCATTCCCCTCAGGATGGCGTTAAGCCTGTTCTTTTCCGACTCAATTTCATGCATTTGGCCGTTGATCCGGTCTCCCATGCTGTTCAGGATCTCTGCCAGAGCGCCGATCTCATCCTTGGAATCGATTTTGATGTGCTGGTACTGTTCCTGATTAGAAATATTTCTGGCAACTTCGATCATCTGGATTAACGGGCGCGAGATCAGCCTGGAAATAACGAAGCTTATGACAACTGCTACCAACATAGTCAGCATCAGGGTTCCGCCAACAAGACTGTGCAGCTTGGCAGCATCGGCTGAAAGAAATTCCAGCGGTCGGGCCAACCTGACCACACCGCTATGAATTGTTGTTTCAAAGGGGAGTGCCATATAAAGCATTGAAGTTTTGAGGGTGTCTGAATAACGTATTGAACTACCGATACCATCCCTCAAGGCCTCCTGTACTTCAGGGCGTTGGAGGTGATTCTCTATCTTCGCCAGTTCGGACTCAGTCAGTGCTGAATCACCTATCACCGTACCTTTAGTATCAATGATGGTAACACGTGAATTTATTTCTGTTCCAAGTTTAACTGAAAGCTGCTGAGGACTGATTTTAGAAGGATCATTATCATTAACAAGTATTCTTGCCAGCCGGGCCTGTCCCAGCAGGTCCTCTTTACTTTCCGCAACAAAAAAGGACTTGGCACTGTAACTGAAGTTAAAGTAGTAAAAACCTGACACAGCAAGAACCAACGTCAGGAATGACAAAATCAGTTTTGTACGGAATTTCATAGGCAATCCTTTGGCAGAACAATAAAAAGTTCATTACAAAGAATACCATAATAGTTTTCTACCTGTCAGTTGTTTTGGAAAATATTTAGAAGGCTGAAAACCAGGTGGGAGTTGTAAACGGATCAATTTTTCAGTTTAATATTTGCAGCTACTGGAGATTTTTATTTAGTACCGCTAGGATCACTTGAGCGGCCTCAAGTGCTATTTCCCGTCTGACACTATCTACAGCCGAGCCCAGGTGTGGAGTAAAAAGAGTTTTATCAGAATTTGCCAGCAATTCAGGACTGATCACAAGTGGACGATCATGACGTCCCCAGTCTTCAAACTCAAAGACATCTGACGCATAACCTGCAAGGCGGCCAGATAGCAGAGCCTCGGCAACAACAGCTTCATCCACCACCGAACCGCGACCCACATTGATCAAATAGGCACCAGGCTTAAACATCTGAATTGTTTCGCAATTAATAAGATGTTTGGTCTCTGGTGACAGCGGTGCGGCTGTAATAACAAAGTCACTCATCCCAAGCAGTATCTCCAACCGTTGACGAACCAGTCCAAACTCTGCTTCTTTCGTCCAATTCAGACCATTTGGATCCGAATATACCAGGTGACATCCGAACGGCTTCAAGCGCGCAGAAATAGCCTGCCCAACGGCCCCCATACCAATAATGCCGACGGTTGAACCAGACAACCCTTTTCCGTACAGAACCGGACGCCATCCTTTGAATTGACCGCTACGCACCATCCGGTCCCCGGCAGCGATATTGCGGGAAAGCCCCAGCAACAGGCCGACCGCCAATTCAGCGGTTGGTTCGGTCAACAGAGACGGTACAAAAGTAAACAAAACTCCTCGTTTTTTGCAGGCTTCAACATCAAAATTGTCATAACCTTTAAGGGCAGCGGCAATCACCTTGAGTTGTGGACATTTTGAGAGGAAATCCTCGTCAATACTATCCGGCATGAATGCCATCAAGGCATCGGCATCAGAACTCCGTTGAAGCACCTCCTCGCGGCTGAGGGTTTCCCTACTTGTATTAGCTATGACAATGCATGACCGCTCCAGCAGTTGAATAACTTCATCATGAACCCAGTGCGTTATGACCACTTTTTGTCGAGTCATATGATCAGGTGATTGTCAGTTCGGCGATCTGCATCCCCTGGCCCAACTCATTCAGAATGCCAGTAAGGTTTTCAGCTGACTCCCTGGTACTGTCAAAATACCTGCCGCGCAGTTCACAGATCAACATGCCGTCATAGGAGTCAATGAATTCAGCAAAGAGGCTGAAAAACGGGATTTCACCCCATCCCACCGGCATATGCGAGTCTCCCCGACCAAAAGGAATCTGGTGTGTCTGAAGTTTTTCGGTGTGGTAAACAGGGTTGCCGAAGTTATCATGCACATGACAGTGGGCGATTAACGGAGCTATGTTTCTTACTTCTGCAACTGCATCAAAGCCAAAGAAGCGTGATGCCATCTGCAAATGACCGAAATCCAGATTGATCCTGACATTTTTCCGGTTGATCCGTTCCACCTGCGCCTTTAACTGGGCAGGTATTTCGGCATAACAGTAAGGTGAATAGTGCAAATAGGGCCTGGCATTTTCCATGGCAATTATCACACCGGGAAAGGCATCGGCAGCTTCCCGTAATGCGGCAGCTTCCTCCTCCAGCAGTTGCTGCCTCACATTTTCCTCCGGAAAACATGGGGCAATGACACCAAACCTTTCCTCCGCCAGATAGCGCCCCGGATGGTAGACCATCACCTGGGCACCGATCTCGGCGCTGAATTCCAGCGACGCCCAAAGCACATCGCGATGCAGCCTGGTGTAATCACGATCCATCAGATTGAGAGGATTTGGGGCATGGACGCTGTATGCAAAAGGGAAATCCGAGGTAATAGCCTTGACCTGTGCGGTTCTTTTCCGGTCCAGACGTCCATTTCTGACCGCATCCAGACCATGAACCGTTATCTCTGCGGCGGTCAGCCCGAAACAGAGAAAAGCTGACAGGTCTTTCCTTAGAGCCTTAAGGCTGCCGTCCACCCGAACTTCATTGATATTGCTGCCAATACTCAGCATGTGGAAAAAACCTCCCTGCCGCTGACAAAGGTTTTAAGTATGCGGCCAAACTCGTTGGAATGATCGACTATCAACATGTCAGCAGCCTTGCCGATCTCCAATGAGCCGGTCTGCCCGGCAATACCGACAGCCACAGCAGGGTTGAGACTGACCATGTTGACCGCCTTGTGAAGCGGAAGGATTTCATGTTTTTCAAGTGCAAAGACAGCATGCAGCATGGACATGGGAGAGTAGTCAGAACAGATAATATCTCCATAACCGCCGGCAATGGCATCACGGGCGCTCAGATTGCCGGACTGGGATTTACCGCGCAGTACATTCGGTGAGCCAAAACAGACAGCAATGCCGTTTTCGTGGGCCGCTTTGACCGCCTCATCATTGACCGGAAATTCCGTCATGCAGATGCCCATTTCCTTCAGCCATTCAATCTTTTCTTGCGAATCATCATCGTGGGAGGCTATGGCAATGCCGTTGTCATGGCACAACTTGACCAGCCGTTCAATGGCCTGGGGCGCATCACCCTCTTTAGAGCGCAGCTTACGGTTGATGATGCCATCCATCTCCTGATCGCTCTTGCCGTAGACCGGACCGTAATAGTTTTTATAGGAGGTGATGTCACGGAACTGTCCCTGACCTGGTGAATGGTCCATGAATGAAAAGAGATGGATCATCTTGTCACTAATCAGTCCCTCCAGAAAAGGGACCGCCCCCAGATCCGTAATCTCGAAGCGGGCATGGATCTTTGTGTTGACCTTCAATTTGTGCCTGAACTGATTGATCTCCCTGATGATCCCTGCTGCCGTGCTGTTGGAACGCAGCCCGACCTCCATTTCTGCAAAGGAGAGCGAATGATACATGGTGGTTATGCCACAACCGGCCAGTTTTTTATCCAGCTCAAAAACTGCGATATCCACCGGAAAGAAAGTATTGGGGCGCGGCTCGATCCCCTTTTCTATTGCATCGGAATGCATATCCACAAAGCCGGGAAAAAGGTAGTTCCCATTGGCGTTGATTGTCCTGTCTGCAGTCAGGTTTCCCGAGCTGATTTCTGCTATCAAGCCGTTCTCAACTCTGACGCTGGCCCCTTCCAGAACGGCATCAGGCTTAACCACACGTGCATTTGTTATTACAAAATTTTTCTGCATTTATAGCTCCTGGTGTTTAGCAGATTTGATGAACCGCATCGGTCACCGACTCAAGCAGCTCCGTATCATGAAAAATACCGATCATGGTTGTGCCTTCCTGACGCAGCTCTTTGAGAATCTCCATCACAATCCCCACGGAACCGGCATCCAGCGAAGCTGTTGGTTCGTCCAGCAGCAGCAGGCACGGTTTCCAGCTGACCGCCCGGGCAATATTGACCCGCTGCTGTTCGCCGCCACTGAAAGTGGCCGGGTAGGCATCAAACAGGTGATCAGGAATCCGCAACCGTTTCAGCAGACCGCTGGCCCGCTCACGTGCCTCTTCCACGCTGACTCCGTTGCGTTCCAGAATCGGTTCCATTACCAGATCCAGCGCTGAAACTCTGGGAATCACCTTCAGGAACTGGGATACATAACCGATCTCCCTGGCACGGATATCCAGAATGGCCCGGTCATTGAGGGTCGCCAGGTCAACCGTGGCACCACTGGCAGATTCGTACAGAATGCTGCCGCTGCAGGGCAGGTAAGTGCGATAAAGGCACTTCAGCACCGTACTCTTGCCGGCACCGCTCGGTCCAGCCAGCCCCAGGAAACCGCCCTGTGAAACAGTGAATGAGACATCCTTGCAGGCCTCGATCCGTTTACCGTTGAGGATATGCAGGGTGAAGTTTTTGGTTAGTTTTTCGACGGTTAACATGTCTTTTCCTTTTTCTCTTTCGCTTCCCCTCCCTTGACGGGAGGGGATTGA
>JBGSQR010000230.1:0-2127 GCA_041737975.1 Geobacterales bacterium
ACGTCTTGAACTGCTAGCCTCCGGAAATTCATTAATTCACATAATTGATGCACGTGTAAAAATACTTGTCACTCTCTTTTTCATTTTTTCAATCATCTCCTTTAAAAATCACGAGATCTCACCGCTGCTTCCGTTTTTCATTTTTCCTGCTGCTGTCTCTGCACAAGGCGATATACCATTCAGTTATATTCTGAAAAAACTGGTCCTGATTCTCCCTTTCGCAATAATGATCGGAATATTTAATCCGCTTTTTGATCGTAACATACTGGTCAGTTTCGCTTCTATCGAGATTTCAGGTGGCTGGATTTCATTCCTGTCAATAATCATCAAAACCATGCTGACCGTTTCGGCCGGAATAATACTGGTGGGCGTGACTGGTTTCAATACAATCTGCCAGGCATTGAATCAGATGGGAATTCCACAGCCATTTACCACCCAGATGTTCTTTCTGTACCGATATATTTTTGTGCTGGCTGAAGAGGTTAGCAACATTTCAAGAGCATATAACTTACGTTCTATCACCGGCAAAAAAATGGGAATCCGGACTTTTACGCCGCTGCTGGGCAACCTGCTGCTGAAAACCTGGGAGCGGGCAGAGCGCATCCATCTGGCGATGCTATCACGCGGCTATAATGGTGTATTCAACAAGAATCCAGTCAAATCCTTAAACAGAGCGGACCTGCTGTTTTTATTCGGCTGGTCTTTAATATTTATTGTCATGAGATTTAATAACCTGTCTGTATTTATGGGCAGACTGATTACAGGAATAACAGAATGACCAATTCAATAGTCTCCATAAACCGACTCTGTTTTAGTTATCCTGACGGCACAACGGCGTTGCATGAATTATCAGCAAATATCAATTCAGGCGAGTCTGTTGCAATCATCGGAGCAAACGGGGCAGGAAAATCAACTCTACTTCTTCATCTGAATGGCTGTCTGCTACCTGCCAGTGGTGACATAAGAATTGGTGAGATTGAAATATCCCCAAAAAGTCTGACAGATATTCGCAGCAAAGTAGGAATGGTCTTTCAGAACCCTGACGACCAGCTTTTCATGCCGACGGTTTTTGAAGATGTGGCCTTTGGGCCACAGAACCAGGGCCTGACACAGGAAGAGGTTAAAGCAAGAACAGAAAAGGCTCTAATCGAAGTTGACGCTCTGTCATTACAGGACAAACCGCCCTACCGGCTTTCAGGTGGAGAAAAAAGACGTGTGGCAATAGCTACTGTCCTGTCCATGTCCCCTGACATCCTGGTCTTGGATGAACCATCAACAGGACTTGATGCACTGGGACGCAGACAGCTGATAAGTCTGCTTAAGGAACTGGATCACACACTGATTCTGGCCACTCATGATCTGGAAATGGTACTGGAACTCTGTGAAAGGGTAATCGTTCTGCATCAGGGAAGGATTACTGCCGATGGGCTGACTGTAGAGATATTTCAGAATCTGGAGTTACTCAAACATACTCATCTGGAGCAACCGTCATCTCTGCGTGACTGTCAGAGGTGTAGGAAAAACGGAGTACAAAGCTAGCTTTTATTTTGTTTTATCAAACACAACAACTCCTGATGACTGCGCGGAACCGGCAGGTTTTGGTTAATTATTCCAGTATCCAGCAACTGCCTGTACAGTTCAGCAACCTTTGGAACACCGACACCCGAGTCAGACAGTTCTGTCAGCAATTCCGGCAACTGATAGGCATCCCAGGAAGCAACACAACGACCTTCGGCAAGCAGATTCACCTTGTCGGCCCACTGGTAGGCAAAATCAATATCGTGGGTTGCAATTACTACCGTTATACCGGCTGCATGCAAATCATCCAGCAACCCCACTAGCTCCTGCTGCATGGCAACATCCAAACCGGCCATCGGTTCATCCAGAATCAAAATTTCCGGTTTCATGGCCAGTACACCGGCAATACAG
Organism: Geobacterales bacterium; assembly: GCA_041737975.1. GTDB lineage: Bacteria > Desulfobacterota > Desulfuromonadia > Geobacterales > Pseudopelobacteraceae > JBGSQR01. The sequence continues at coordinate 1,930 of JBGSQR010000230.1, forward strand.
ACACGTTTTTTCTGGCCATAACTCAGTGAATGGGCCGGTTTTTCTGCTAACTGCAGCATCCCGACAGACAACAAAGACTCCTCCACCCGCTTCCGCACCTCGTTAATCGGCAATCCCATATTCATCGGACCAAATGATACATCTTCACGCACACTGGCTGAAAAAAGCTGGGCGTCAGGATTCTGAAACACCAGACCG
>JBGSQR010000269.1:0-5973 GCA_041737975.1 Geobacterales bacterium
TGTGCAGTCTTGTATTTATATGATTGGTGCCTGGTTGACCGACAAATGCTGCACCAAAAAGGACAGCATCAGAAAGACGGGTGAGTGATTCTACAAAAGTATCGGAAGATTCCGGCTGCAGATGTTCTGCAACCTCAAGGGAAATTGCCAGGTCAAAGGAGTCTGTCAGGGGAAGCGCCTTCTCAAGATTGGCCGAATGAAATTCAATACGCGGGTCAAGCATGTCTGCTTGAGAATTCCAGGTGCCATCAAATCCGACTACCCGCTTAACCCCGAAATCGAGACAGGTCGTCAGCCATGCACCTCTTCCACAGCCAATATCTGCAACAAGTCCTGGAACTCCGCCGATTAAAAAAAGGTGATAAAGATATACCTGAGCCGACTGGAGGCTGCCATAAATCTGGCTGTTGTAAAAATCTTGCCCGTAAAATTTATCGTCCATTTTCTTATTCCGGTCTAAATGTGCTTTGGTCTCAACTATGCTAACGCAGCGACTCCCAGGTTTTTTTCACCTGCTCCGACACGATATTCGCATAATAGCCCTGCTGAGGCGTCATAAACGGTCGAATTTCATCCGGTTTTTTGAACACTACATAAATGTGGGAATTGCTGCCGATCTGGCCGGCTTTAGCCATCTCAGCCAATTGCTCACGCTGTGAAACACTCATGATCTTTAACGGTGACATTTCAGTATAAAGGAAAAATAAAATATTATATCCATTTGCCGCGGCCAGATCCCAATAAAAGGTAGGATTAAAATTATAAAAACCATGATCCAGCCAGCCGGTAAATGGCGCTCCATGGATCATTAAACCGTTACTGGCCGTGTGATCATGGACTGTTTTAAATAATTGCCATACGTTAAATACATGTTCAGCCGTACCACCGTTATAAACAACATCAAATTGCCGGCCCAAAGAGATGGGTTGATTCAGGTCCAGTTTTAACGCTTTTTCTGTTCCACCAAAATCAATTGCAACTGTTTCGCTATAATTAAGAAAGGTTCGATAAAAAATCTTGGCCACATCCCATAACATGTTGGGCTGCTGCCCACGCACCACATCAATAAGCTCTTCTAAAAGAGCTATCTGCAATTCAGAATTATCTAAAAGCTGACAAATATCATCACTGAGCTTTTCATAAGGCACATCACAATACCAATTAGCTTCGCCCAACTCTAGAAAAGAAGGATTCGTCGGCAATAGCCGGGATTTTTTCAGTTCGGAAAAAATTGTATATTCAACTGCAGTTATGGCCACACGCTACCTCATTATCCCAATTCCAAATCAAAGCGCTACCGTCGTTGGCTCGTCTTCGGCTCCTCAACGTACTACCTGTACGCCTCGTCGCCTCAATCCTCGCCGCCTTGGTTTCATCTATGATTTGAAATTGGGATTAGAATTCAAAATCACTGCGCTGCTATTCTGTTAAATCGTAGTTTGTGATGCTGAATCAACAACTGGTTGGTTGTGTCGCCCTGCCTGATGAAGTCATGCAGCTGTTCATCCAGAATGGCATTATATTGTTCGGTATGTTGACCATCCAACCCTTTGTTGTATCCCTCAAACCGGTTATAGATCAGATACAGGATTCTTGCGCGGCACTGCACATAATTGACGTTTTCAACAGAGTCCTCACGCAGCAGTATTGTTTGCAATGTAATTGCGGGGCGGAACTGATCGTTTATTTTAAGGCACTTATTCACGCTAGACAACGCAGCCTTGAAATCCTTGCCGGCATAACAGGCTAGGGCCATCAAATAGAACAACTCATTATCGGCAGGATCAAACCACAACGCCTGCCGGTATATGTGAACAGCCTCTTCGTAGTTGCCTGTTTCATACTCTGCCTGTGCGCGCTGTTTCAGCTTCATGCTGTTGATCCGACCAATCTCCTGCGGCAATTCCTCAACAACAAGCTCAGTTACAATAGGGTTCGGTGATTTTAGACCGGTTAAAACGGATGATCTGCGTTTTCTCTTCAACTCGACCGCTGCCTGCAGAATGCGTAGCGGTTGGGTTACCATCATATCTGACAAGGCAGCATCCTGCCAGGTGCGTATTTCCTGTTGCAGGTCTCCTGATCCGCGCACCATAGTCAGTTTCCATTCCAATTCTGAAAGATCATTGCATAGACAGACCGGGTGACAGATCGACTTATGATAAGGAAGTTTTGGCGAACCAAAACAGATCAGCCCAAGAGAAGCAGCGTCGCACAATCCCTGGCCGGCACCGCAGGCAATAAGGTTGACATAGTAGGTGCAACCGGCCATCTCTCGCATGTAGTCAAGCGGATCGCCCCAACCAATAATATTTTCATAATCTGCAAATCTGAATTTAACCGCAATTTGTAATCTTTTCTCAAGAGACGAGATTGTATCTTCAAAACCACCACGGTGAAAAGCCTCACTGCCATGTGTCAGCATCATAATAAATCGTTTATCAAACCAGGCAGAATCGATCTTTTCCACAAGACAAATTTTCCTGGCGACAAACGGATTTCTCAAATAGGGGAAAGCCACGGGCTGTGGCAGGTCATATACCCAGAAAGGCCCTTTCAGCATGTGATCAAGAAAGAGATCATATCCCGGCAACGGATCCCGTAAAGAGTGGGTGTATTCAAGGTGGTGATGCTCGTTCTGATAATAAGCAAAAAGAGTCTTGCTGTCACGCGGCGGACGAAGGATGGGATCAAGCGATATGACGACATCATAGTCATTCAAGGGAATGTCATCGACATTCTGAATGTATTCCATATTGTCATCAAAGACCTGTTGATGTTCATCCAGCCGTTGTCGTACATTTTTTGAGTCATGACAGAAAGGAAGTACATACCAATCTGCCTGCAACAAATGTGTCAACTCGAAATACAGATACCTGGATGGCCACCTCCTCAAGACCGTCAACGGATCAGCAGCATCCCATTTCTCGCTGCGCCAGGGTCCAAAAAGGTCATATCGCTGCTTTACAATTGCAACTTTTAGCCCACCGAAATCCGACTTATCTACAAAATACGGTTTTCTGTTGTGTGCTTTTCTATAAGGGTGCCTGAATACCATATTTTCAGCCCCCACCCAATGACCATGGTATCCAAGCAGTTCCAGATAATCTGTAAGATTGTTAAGATAAAGGTCGAACTGATTTATTTTAGCCCAATTGACATTAATCAGAAGATCCGGTTTATGTTTACTGATAGTTTCGGCAGCACCGATCAGTACAAACAGTTCGCTCCCTTCCGTATCAATGTTGATAATGTCAACTGCTGCAATACCTGCTGACTTGACTACATCATCCAATCTGACTACATCGACATATTCTTCCTTGTAATTCGAATAGTTGGTTTGCCCGATACAGGATAATCCAGATTCTTTGTCATTGCGTGGCGACTTGAGGACCTTCTGCCCGGGATAGTTTGAAAGTGCTTTCTGAAAAACCAACCATCTGTCTTCAATACCGTTGAGTACAATATTCTCGCGGAGGACATCACATACCGTCGTCAATGGTTCAAATGCGCAACCCCTCAGATCCGCTTGGTGAGCAGTTGTGAGCAAAAACGATCCTACATGAGCGCCTACATCGATAATAAATGGTTGGTCGTATTCACGGCACAGGTCGTGAAACACCTTGATCAGTGACATGTGATTATCATCCAGTACTGCTGTGCCATCATCGGCTGAATTCCACAGCCAGGAATAGCGTACGGTTTCCGGGTGAAGCCTTACTGAATGTTGCCCGAATAACATACTGTTCAGAGACGGTGGTCTCGGACCTACCACTTGATCCACAGTCGGTTGATGGCCCGGAGGAGGATGAGAGCATACGATTCGCTTTAAAAGACCGTCAATAAGAGTGAGTAAAGGTTGTATAGTCAATTCAAGATCGAGGTGATGCTGATAAAATTCCTGACAATTACCTTGAAGTATTTGGAGTTTACTCCTATCTAGCAATTTCAGTATTGCTCCTGTATTAGCAAAATCGTCAATGACCCTGCCCAGGCTATAATTTTTGACATGCTCACTCATCTCGCCTATTTCATTAACGAGTATCGGTAGACCATGTTGAAGATATGACGCTATTTTCCCCGATGCCATACCAATATGCAGGAGATTGCGTCGTTCCAGAAGCGAAGGACTGTCCATTTGCGGAATGTAGCAGGCTATACCTATGTCGGCAGCATTCAGAAGCAGGTGCAGGTCTTTGAGATCCAATGATGGAAACGGAGAAAGAAATACGTTCTTGCAGTCCTTGATTCTCTCCGCAATGCTGCTTAAAACATAACCGTAACGCTGATGAAGCACCATCACCCATGAATCATCCCACGAAACTGTACTTTCAAGCAGTTCATCAAAACCTGTCCACTTAGCGTTCACCTCTCCGATATAAATTGCAATTTTCTTGTCACGGCCCAGTCCCAAGGCTTCATGGAATGCATAGGAACGTATCTTCGGGACAAGTGAACGTCCCGCGACCGGAATATCCAGTATTTTTTCAAGTGCGATTTGATTCTCAGTTGCAAGACATTTGGAACGCACCCGGTCTTGACATACTGCAAATGAAATCCCTTGGCAGGCAAAAATTTCAGGTTTCTTGAATAACTGGCCGGTCTCAATTCCAAAATAGATTTCATATGAAATAAGGCCGTATGGCACGCCGAGCAGGTTTGCTATTTCACTGGCCTCGATAATTCCACGGTCAACGCCCACTATAAGGTCGTATTGTTCAAAACAGCTTTTCAGATCGGCTCGTTCTTCCTTTGATAGTACTGACTCAGGAGCTAAAAGCACCGCCGTATCTGCTGGATCGTTGATTGAAGTTGTGATGAACTGTGATAATGGGCAGGGGGCTATCTGGGTGAAATGCGTTCGTTTACGGGAATAAATATCAACTGAATTGCCCTTTTCGCAGAGGATTTCCACAATGCCGGTCAGATTGGGGTTATTGTTCAGGTTTCCCTCGGGATGGATAATCAGGATCCGTTGCATTATGATTTATCTCCTGCTTTAGATTTGCGGCAGATAAAAACCGCATTCCAGGATGAAAATCCAAGCTGCTTTCCTGTCAGCCATTCTTCAGATGCGAGCAGCTCAAAACCCGCATCAGACAGGAGATGCCGGATTTCAGGCAGAAAAAAGTACCGCATGCAGTGTGTTTCACGGATATCCTGGACGTCACCAGATTGCTTGTCTTTGATGAAGACCAGGTAATTCACATCCACCACATTTTCGTTGGGATGCATAACCGGTTGAGCGATGCGGGTCACGTTAATCTTTTCGTCCTCTAACTCTTTCAACCGCACCGTTGGCCGGTCCGTCAGAACGCCTGGGCCATACCAGCAATCAAAAATGAATGTGTCGCCGGCTTTCAGGTGATGGCTGGCAGAAGCAAACGCCGCTTTCAGATCCGCATTGGTCTTTTGATAGCTGATGACATGGAAGAGAGAAATAACGAGATCAAACGTACATTCAAGCCGGATTGATCGGATATCGCCATGCCGATAGTCAAGTTTAGCATTTTCTCTGGCTGAATTTCGTGCAGCCGTCAGCATCTCCTCCGAAAGATCAACCCCGGTAACGTTAAATCCTTTTTCCGCCAAATAACGGTCGTGTCGTCCCGATCCGCAACCCAGGTTCAAGACGGTTTGTGCATCAGGACAGTGCGAGCGGATTAACTGATGGATATAATCTGTCTCACCGGCATAGTCCTTGTCGTGATAGAGCAGATCGTAATAGCGGGCATACTCGTTAAATACATTCATGCCAGACAGTCCCTCAGGGTAGCGGCAACTTCAATAATCTGCTGGTCACTGATTGTCAGGCCACTGGGGATATAAAGTCCCTGACGCCCCAGTCGTTCGGCCACCGGGTATTGTTCTCCACGAAAGAGTCCCATCTGCTGGAAGACCGGCTGTTCGTGCATCCCCAGAAAGAATGGTCGTGTTTCGATATCACATTGCTGGAGCCTTTTTGATAGTTGC
>JBGSQR010000270.1:0-8144 GCA_041737975.1 Geobacterales bacterium
TAGGAATTCGTCACCAAGCGAGCGGCGCTGTTCCTGCGACTCAACCTTGAAATGATTCTCGGATCCGCCGTATTTGATGGCACTTTTCCATTCCTGTTCCCCGCCCGGGGTATTAACAACCAGATAACCGTCTTCATTCAGAACAACAATGCTACCCTTGTCACTATTCCCAAGTCTGTTGAAGTTGAAGACAAAACCGGAGCTCGGCATCTTAACCTGCTTTTTAGCTGCATAGGTCTTACCGGACTTGCTCAGCACGGCAACAGTACTGGCAAATCTGCCACTGGAAACCATTTCCTGGCCATAAATGACACGGGCTTTGAAGTCCTGGCCAATACCCCGGAAAAACCAGGCCAGATTTTCGCTGGACAGTTCCAACCCGTTGGTTTTGGGCAGATAGACTCTGGATATGAGGGTTTCACGATCATAGATCGTCACATACAGTTCCGGTATTCCATCATTATCAAGATCAGCCGTATCGATGGCCAGTATTTTGGCCGGGTTCGGAATAGTTGCTTCGGCTACCAGTTTCAGCTCGGCCCCACTCAGATAGTAACGGATACTGCGCTCACCGGCGACAAAAATTTCCCGTTCACCACCGGCAAGGGTCCGCCCCATGGCAATACCGTTGAACACACCGGTAATCGGTGGGCTGGTCCAGTTTCCGGAATTGGATTTGCCGCCTTGATCGCTGCGTTGCTGATAAGCTGACGGACGGCTTTCAGGTGTTATCTGGTAGCTTTGTTTCTGTGTTACAACAGGCACAACCACCGGCTTAACGGCTAAATCGGATTGCGGCACAACAGCATATTTAGCCAGTTCACGATCCACCTTGCCGCTCAACCGGGCAACCGCCGGAAGCAGATCATCCTCTCCCTCCCCCTGTTCAAAAACACGGGTGAGCTTATTGCTGGACAGGTTCTTGATCAGCACATCCAGGCTGAAAATCTTGCCGAACCTGGCATAGCTTCCGGCCACCGTCAACTCGGCCTTTTCCCTGCTCTCCACAAGCTGAACCTGTTCAGGATTCAGACGCGAGGCCAGCACCCCCTGCAGGACAACCTTCAGATCATCCCGCCCCTGTACACCGCTGACACTGAATTCAGTAACGTATGTTTTTAAAGGAGCTGCCTGAGCGACTCCGGTAATTGCCAGAAACATGACGAGTGATACAAAAAGATGTGTGATCAACTTCATGGTAGCTCCTTTGGTTAAGCCATCTCCCCTGGCGGGAGTTAAACATTATTACTCCATAAATCACTGCTGCGTAAGCAGAAAAACGTGCGCATGAATCCATGCGCACGTTTATTCTTGCAATTCAGCGTTCAAACAATAGTCTGGCTAGAAAGCCAGGTTGAATACAACCATGTTTTTCCATGGGTTGCTTGGAGTTTTAACAGCACCGTTTTGGATTGCTGAATCCTTGTAGTAATCACCCAGAGCCACATATCCGGCAACATAGCTGGCGGTCAGGTTTTCACTGATCTTGTAGCCGACTTCAGCATTTACCTCTGTACCAATGTAGCTGCTGTTTTTGCCACCCTTCTGGTTTACAGCACTAAAGCCGTTTTTATGTGCCACGGCTGCAAAACCGACGTTACCTTTAACAAAGGCCTTGTCGATTTCCACATCATAACCAAAGAATGCTGCCTTGACGCCCTGATTGTAGTTAGTGACAGTGTTGATCAATGCACGGTCAGTATTGGCGGCATACTTGGTGTTGGTGATCAGCATGGTCATTTGAGCTGCCGAGAATGTGGAAGTGGTGTTACCATCACCCAACTGATTCAGCCCCTGGAAAGCACTAACCTTGCCATTGCCATCATCACCGGAAGCATAAAGGAAGTTGGCTCGGGCAGTACCGGGACCAGCCTTGACCTTGCCGCCAACATTAGCAGCAAAAGCAGACACCTTCTGGCCAACCTGGCCGAAGTTGTTGGTGTTGTTGTCGCCGACCTGATAGAGGAAGAAACCATCAACCGTGCCTGGGCCAAAATTATAGGATGCATTGGCACCGAGAGTATTCAGCACATTAAAGCCACCATTGTTAATCAGGTTGTCATAGACCATATAATATGAACCGCCAACCTTTAGCGCCTTATTTACGTCATATTTGACATCAAACAGGAATGAATCCAGTGAGAAACGACCAGGCACAAAACCGGTTGCACCGCCGCCGTTAGATGTACTGTTAACAGCAGGAATAGTGCTATCAGCACCATTGAAGTTTCTGTTGTCGTAACCACGCAGCCAGGTAGCATAGATGGTTGCCTTGTCCAGCTTTGTCACTGTTGACACTGCAGCGGCATCAGTACCGACAAAAATGCCTTTGTACATATCATCGACAGGCTGGATACCTACGCGTGCAGTTGTTGGCAGATAAGGAACCTTGAACTGCATATAAACATTTTTAGTTTCAAGGTTGATAGAGTCGGCCTCCATTGCACCACCCTGGTTACGAGCTGCCATCTGGGAAGTATCACCCCAACGGGAATCGATCTCGAACTGTGTAACCAGCTTTACATCATTGGACAGCTTGCCTGTGTATTTCAGACGTGCTCTCTGCTCTGTGTAGAAGAAACTTTTTCCGGTAGAACCCTGTGAAAGCATATTCGCTGGAACACGGGTTGAGGCTTTCCATGTATCATTGCCGCCAGCCTGGTCAAAATTTGTAAAGATACCTTTTACGCGCAGCAGACCGTTAAACTCGTTCTCAATTGCCATTGCAGCCGTACTCATACATCCTACTGCAGCTAAAGCGGAAACAGCTACCTTCAGATTACGTTGTTTCATGACTACCCCCTCGAGATATAATGCTGGCAGATATCTGCCTGTGAAAACATGGTTTAAAAACCTGACTATAAGTTCAACTGCCTCAAAAAAAGGGGGGTAGCGGCAGCTACCCCAATTGAAGGAGGTACTGCTAGGTAATTCTGACTTCTGGATTAAACTTCCTCTTAAGGCCCTGCACGAGCCGCCAGACCGGCAGGGACATTGTTACCACCAACGCCAGACGGGCCACCTGAAAAGTGGTTACCATGGGAACGCCCAGTCTTAGTATTTTTGCTGTAATACACATCTCCGACAGACCACCAGGCGCCGTAGCCAGCACCATCATTGGGCCGGACATATTCATCAGCCAGGCCAGTCCCAATCCCATCAATGCCGACAGACTGACGGTTACTGCGATGCTGGCAAGGATTCCCATCAGCAGGCTACGCGATCCGCTGCGAAAACCGGGATTAAACCGGGCACCCAGCGAACAGCCCAGAAGCACCTGGGCTACAACTGCTAACGGTTGAGGTATGGCCGACATACTCTGTCCATTGACTGTCAGCAGCAGACTGACCATCAACGGCCCCAGCAGCCAGGCGTTGGGTATACCTAATTTCATAAAGGCGTAGGCAACGGCCACCGCAATCAGGATCAGCCCCGTAAGCCCCACAGGATTGACCAGCATGGTCAGAGGCTGATAGTTATCCGTACCGCTTGCCCCGGTTAATGTAACCCCAATGGGGATAATGGAAACCGTCAGCAGCACGCGAATCGAATGTGAAAGAGCCACCTGGTCAAATCTTGCACCGGCCCGTTCGGCCAGCACCGCCATTTCTGCTGCACCACCCGGTACACTGGCAAAAAAGGCCGTAATGCCGGAGATACCGGAAAAGCGTTTCATCAACAGGCCGCCCAGACCCCCAATCATTATTGCCGAGGAGGCAGCTGCCAGGACGTACCAACCGTAATTCAGAATCAGCCGACTGACATCAGAGGTGAAGTACAGCCCCAGACCGCAGCCGATAATCAGCTGCCCGGCCTGACGACCACCTTTGATGGCAGCCACCTTGACACCGCTGACACCTGCCACTCCGACCGTAAAGAGCGGGCCGAGCATCCAGGGCAGCGGTATTCCAAGAATTTTAAAGAGCAATCCTCCGCAAAGGCTTATGGCAAGAGCCGTAACAATCGGCACTATGGACCTTTGAACGGTTTCCATCTAAAAGCGGATGTATCCAAGAACCATTGCGGTTACCAGCCAGATAAACGAAATACAGATCGCCGGAATAATGGCAAACTTCTGCAGATCACCAAACTCAACCTTGCCAAGACCAACCAGCAGGTAGGTTGATGGAACCAACGGACTGAGCAGATGAGCACCCTGACCAATCAGAGCGGCGCGTCCCATCTCTTCAGGTCCGATACCATACACAGCAGCGGCCTTGGCCAGTACCGGAAGAACACCGAAATAGAAAGCGTCATTGGTCAGGAAGAATGTGCCAGGAAGACTGATCAAGGCGGTGATCAGCGGGAAGTGCGCTCCCATTGATTCTGGGATACCGGAAATGATCATCTTGGACATGGCCTCGATCATCTTGGTTCCGGACATGATGCCCATGAAGATACCGGCGGCAAAGATCAGTGAAACAACCGGCATGGCATTGGCGCCGTTGGCCACAACTCTTGCCTGCTGATCTTTGAAGTTGTAATTGATCATCAGCGCCAGGGCGGTGCCGATAATAAACAGGATTGCCAGAGGAAGTATTTCGACCATCAGGGCAGCCAGCAATACTACGGTAAGAGCAATGTTGATCCAGAACTTTTCGGGGCGCTTGAGATTTTCCGCATCCGGATCTTCCGAAACGGTCATGTGGCTTCCGTCGTGGGTAAAATCAATAACACCAAGACGTTTACGCTCTTTCATTCCCCACATGTAGGCCAGGAAAAACACAAACCCTGTACCAAGAACCATGCCCGGAATCATCGGTACGAATACCTGGCTGGATTCTACACTCAGAGACGCCAGAACACGGCCGGTCGGACCGCCCCAGGGGATGATGTTCATGACGCTGTTTTCCAGCAGTGCAATCGATGGCAGAATCAGCGGGTTCATGCCCAGTCTGCGGTGTACGGCCAGCATGGCGGTACAGGTAACCAGGTAGGTTGTGGATCCATCGCCATCAAGAGAGATTGCCGTTGCCAGTGCAGCGGTGCCGATACAGACCTTCAGCGGATCACCATGTACAAACTTGAGGATCCTTTCGATGATCGGATCGAACATGCCTGCGTCAATCATTGTGCCGAAGAACAGAATGGCGAAACAGATCATAATCCCTGTCGGAGCGACCTTCTTGACCCCGTCCAGCATCATCTTGCCGAGTTTTGCATCAGCAAAACCGAGCCCGATTGCAAATATGATCGGGATCAAAATCAGTGCGTTCATTGCCGTCATACGTTTGGACATGATCAGGTACATAAAAATAATGATCATTGAAAAACCGGCAATTGCCAAAACCGTTGTACTCATAAGCCTACCTCCACTTGAATTAGTTGCCTGCCATGTTTTGGCCGGCCATGATTTTTGCGCACTTGAAAGAAACTTTTCATCTGATATCTATTTTGATTATAGATGCGCCTTAAAATGTGTAAATTTTAAACATTAATCTTAATATTATTGTTAATAGTGGTTTTGATGATATTGGCAGATCACTGTCCGATTCCTCAGGAAAGGCCACTTCGACTTGCTTTGGTGGGTGGACGAAGCAGAAATAGAGAATCTTTGAATCCTTATCTTCAGCCGCATTTTGTTAATATTGACGGTTTTGTTGATATTGGCAGCGCTAAATACCTGTTTATTAATCAGTTAAAGCAGACTACACTTACATCTTAGCGGGACAGGCTTTAGCAAATTAAACCCCTGCCTTGCTCCCTCACCCGGCCTACGGCCACCCTCTCCCGGGGGGGAGAGGGTTTGACACTTTCACCCTTCTCCCTCTGGGGCCTAAAGGAGAAGGTGCCCCAGCGGGGCGGATGAGGGAAGACACAAGCATCAATAAGGATTTAACTGATGGGCAACCTCAAAAAAATGACATTGCGCAGCAAGATCACCTGGCTTGTTTCGCTAAACATCTTTGTAATGCTTTTTCTGATGCTCTCTGCCGTGCTTTATCTGGTGGTTGAGGACGAATTCAGGGACAAGGGCAAGCAGGCACTCTCCATGTCAAGGGTTGTGGCCGGGATGCCTCATATTATTGATGCTTTCAAGACTGACAATCCGTCTGCAGCTATACAGCCAATTGTGGAACAGATCCGTAAGGCCAGCGGTGCTGAATTTATAGTGGTTGGAAACATGAATCAAATCCGTTACAGCCATCCGGACCCGAAGAAAATCGGTTTGCGCATGGTAGGAGAAGACAACGAAATCGTTCGGAACGGAAAGGAGAGCGTCACTAAGGCTCGTGGATCTTTAGGAAATTCCATAAGAGGTAAAACACCGGTTTTCGATGCCAATCACCAACAGATAGGTATTGTCTCCACCGGCTTCCTTGCTGACAAAATCCGAAACAATCTCAATCCGTATTTTACAAAAATCATCTCCGCAAGCGTACTGGCCCTGCTGTTCGGCTTTATCGGTGCCCGCATGCTGTCCGGCCATGTCAAAGAACAGCTTTTCGACATGGAACCGCACGAAATCGCCTTTGCCACTAACGAACAGGCTGCCATCCTGGAAGCTATCCGCGAAGGGATTATTGCCGTCAACAGCAGCGGCCACATTGTCAACTGTAACCGTGAGGCAAAAAAGATGCTCGGTGTGGAAAATGACGATGTCATCGGCAAGGAGGTTACGGAGGTCTTTCCAGCCACCCGCATGCCGGAAGTACTCAAAACCGGCATTCCCCAGTACGACCAGCCCTCCATCATCGGCAACACCCTGGCCATCGTCAACCGTGTGCCGGTCATACTCTCCGGCAAGGTAATCGGTGCCGTCTGTACTTTCAGGGACAAAGTGCAACTGGATAAAATCGACCAGCGCCTGATTGACATCGGCCACTATGTTGATACTCTGCGCAGCCAGCGACATGAATTCATGAACAAACTGCACCTGATTTCGGGTCTTATTCAGACTTCCGAATTCGACATGGCCAGAACAGTTATTGAACAGGTCAATGAAGAGTATCAGAATGCTGTCCAGTTTTACCTGGCCCGCATCCGTGACGCCGCCATTGTTGGCATCCTGATCGGCAAGACACATCGGGCGGCTGAACTGGGCATCCAGATGACCGTAAAGCCCGATTCCACTATCATGGAAAACTGCCCTCACAGGGAAATACTGGTCACAGCGCTGGGCAACACCATTGACAATGCCTTTGAATCAATCATACAGTCAAAGCTGCCCGATGATGCCAACCCCGAAGTTTCGGTTCTGATGCTGGAGGATGCAAGCAGGATACTGGTGGAAGTGACTGACAACGGTCCGGGAATCTGTCCGGACATCAAGGATCTCATCTTTGAAGACCACACAACCACCAAAGGCAGTGGACGCGGATTCGGCCTTTCGCTGGTTTCACGTCTTGTAGAAAATGTCGGTGGGACGATCGGCTGCGAAAGTGAACCGGGCAAGACTGTAATCAGAATTAAACTGCCAAAAAGGAGAACGGATTGATGATACGCGGAAAACTGCAGGTAATGGTAGTTGACGACGACTTCATGATCGCCAATCTGCACGGCAAGTACATTGAACAGCAGGAAGGATATGAACTGGCCGGAGTGGCGCATAACTACGAGCAGACCATTACCCGACTGAAGGAGCTGCAGCCTGATCTGCTGCTGCTGGATGTATACCTGCCGGACCATTCCGGTATCGAAGTGCTGCGGACCATCCGGGCCGATAAAATCCCCTGCGACATTATCCTGATCACCGCATCCAAAGAACTTCCGGTTATTGAAGAAGCCTTCCGGCTCGGTATTTTCGATTACCTGATCAAACCCTTTGATCTGGGTCTGCTGAAAGATACTCTGGAAAAATACCGCCGTTTCAAGATCCACCTGCAGTCAAACACCCAGCCGGACCAGAAATTTGTGGAAGGACTGAAAAAACTGCGGGCATCCCAATCGGCGCCGACCCAGCAGGTCCAGAAAGGCATCGACACCAGAACTTTGGAAAGAATCAAGGAGATCATGCTGCAGGACAACGAATACCGGACAGCCGAACAGTTCGCCGTATTGACCGGTGTCAGTCGTTAAACCGCCCGCGCCTACCTGGATTTTCTGGTCACCAGGGGAATTGCCGAAGAGTTCCTGCAGTATGGAGCTGTCGGAAGGCCGCAGCGTTTGTTTCGGATAAAATCACCCCTCCCTTGACGGGAGGG
>JBGSQR010000287.1:0-5832 GCA_041737975.1 Geobacterales bacterium
AAACCACTCCTCCAGTAGCAGCGTTGACCCCAACGACGCTATCAGCAATTATTCCGGAGGCTTCCTGAAGCAACGCGTCATCGTACATGGGAGGAAGCGCCTGTCCCAACAGCTTACCATCTTCATCACAAACGAAACAACCGGCTATTCCTTGAATTTTATTAATTTGCTGTAAAACAACCTCCATATACAATCCCTCCATGTTTTGGATCGGCAATTCAATGCAAATAAAAATTCGTTACAACTACATCAAAAAAATCGAGTTAATGGTAGAATATTCACATAAAAATTATTTTTTAGCAATTAAATTGATAGGTTCTACGACACAGCCATATTCAATATGATCCATCAAATTGACAGTAGATTTAAATCTGGTGGTAATATTTCAGTCGCTTTCAGCGGAAAATTGACGCACTGCAATTTCCTCTTCTGTCACCTTAACCCTGCCAGGCATTTTAGTCACCAAAAAAGCCAACAATTCATCACTTGGTTTAATGTAGTTTCGACAGTTTTCATGTTTTCCATTTTTACTAGTCTCAGTATAGGCTATAGTCCAGACGGACCTGGCATCCAAGGCAGAATGAAGGCGATTTGTATGTCGGAATTTTATCAATCCTACCAACTTAGCTTTATAGCGATAAACTCCCAAAATATCTGAAAGAGGAACTGAATAGATTTTTTGCGGCATAAATAAACATTTTTTTGTAATTTTTAAATTATCATCATTAACTTCATAGACATATTTCCCAACTGCCCGTTCTGTCAACACAGTTAAAAACAGGACATACACAAAAAAGTCCATTGGTTTAACTACGTCATATTTTAGCCATACATAAACAGACAAGAATGTCATTACCAGAAAATAGGCAGTAGGTACACCCAAGAAAATTGCATTTTTTCTGTCAATCTGAGAGTGTTCTATCATGCTGTAAATATATACCTCCACCATTAGAACAATAAAGAAAAAACCGACGAAATTAATCGTCGGTCAAGAAAAATCAGTAATACTGTGATTACTGAAATAAACAATAATGCGGTACAAATATCGACATGATCGCTATATAGAAAGATCTCTTACTTCCTTCACTGTAATTTAAGCTGTTCACAAAACAAGCGAAACTCCATTCACGGTGGCTGCGGCAAAATGCAAGAGTTTATAATTGTAAAACAAATCTTATTCTTCGTCCTCTGGCGGCGCAGGAAAAGCCTTATGCAGCAAGTGAGTAGCTGCTATAAAAATAGCGATAACAAAAAACATGACCGGCAACGCGATACACATCATTTTGACAGCTTTTTGAAATGCAATATAGTCCACTTTTGTCTCTCCCTATTTAGTCAGTGCTGGAATGATGGCAAGAACAAGTCCACCAGCCACAACTGAAGCGATCTGCCCGGCAACATTAACACCTATGGCGTGCTGAATTATAAAGTTGGTTGGATCTTCCTTAAGTGCCATTTTGGCAATCACTCGGCCAGACATAGGAAATGCTGAAATTCCACAAGCTCCAATCATCGGATTGATTTTTTTTGCACTACACAAATTTACAAGCTTAGCAAAAAAGACTCCACCAACTGTATCAAATACAAAGGCAACGGCACCAAGCGCCATGATCAGACCAACATCAAATGTCAGAAAACGCTCAGCAGACATTGTGCCACCAATAGTTATACCAAGCAAAAGAGTAACCAGATTGGCCAGTTCATTCTCGGCACATCGGGAAAGGTTATCTACGACACCAGCGACTTTCAGAATATTACCAAACATCAGGCTTCCTATTAAAGCAACTGAAATAGGAGCAACCATACCCGCAATGATAACGACCATGATTGGGAACAAGAACTTGGTTGTATCTGAAACAGGTTCAGTTCCTTCATACCCCATTTTGATCCTGCGCTCGGCTTGAGTTGTACACATTCTGATCACCGGAGGCTGAATAACAGGAACCAGAGACATGTAACAATAGGCAGCAACCGACAGAGGTCCAAGCAGTTCTACGGCATAACGGCTGGCAACATAAATGGTAGTCGGACCATCAGCAGCGCCAATTATGCCAATTGAAGCAGCATGTTCAAATTTAAAACCAACCAACGTAGCAAAAATTGCGGTAGAAAAAATACCGAATTGAGCGGCTGCGGCAAAAAGCATAACTTTGGGGTTTTGAATCAGGGGGGTAAAATCGCACATGGCACCGATAGCAACAAAAATAAGAACCGGGAAAAGCTCATTGGCAATTCCGGCTTTATAAAGCACTATCAAAAAACCTTCTTCACCAACCACTTGAGAAATTGCAGAAGAATGAGGGATATTAGCCAATATTGCTCCAAATCCGATCGGCAGAAGCAATGCCGGCTCATAATCTTTCTTAACAGCAAGATAAATTAAAATCGCACCAATCAGCCACATAACTCCATGTTTCCAGCTAAACCCAAAAAAACCCATTAAAATTTCATCAAGCCATGGGTATTGAACTATCAAATCCGCCATACGCCCTCCTCTTTTGATCTTGTACTCATTAACTATTTCATTCGCTTACGGTTATTAATCAACCACCTTTGATGGCGCTTAGCATTTTCGTATTAATAATTACAATGCATATATTGCAATATAATTGCCAATCAGCACTCTAACTTGCAAATCGGCTTACAAGAAGAATATTAGAACAAACTGAACTCAAACTATAAAGCCAGGGTGGTATAACCTTTGCTCCACAATTTAGCTGATTTATAAATAAAACTCTGCAAATGGCTATGTTAACTGTAGAAGTTTCGGTTATGCCAATATAAGAGGTTATAGCAGTTTGTAATTTAGTTACTGAATATTAGCACTACAGAAACCATTGTAAATTTTAAACTTTTTAGTCCGTATTGGTGATTATTTTGATTTTGACGATTTTGACAAAATTGGGTGGGTCAGACGAGGAAATAATGGAGAAGTAATTATTCGTTTATAGTGGTTCAGTTTAAGTAAAAACCCCTTGTACGGGTTACTAACCCGTACAAGGGGTGAATTTAAATTTAAGCAATCACCATCATGATCTGGCCAGGCTTTACGTTCTGTCCTGCGTCAACATTTATAGACTTGATAACGCCATCACAAGGTGAACCAATTTCATTTTGCATCTTCATGGCTTCCAGAATCATCAGGACTTCACCTGCTTTAACTGAATCACCTTCTTTGACGTTGATCTGTGCTACCTTACCTGGCATTGGAGCAGTCAGCGGAGTTTCGCCAGCAGCTACTGTTGCAGGGGCTGGAGCAGCGGCCGGGGCAGGAGCAGGTGCAGCAACAGGAGCTGCTGCCTTTGGAGCAGGAGCTGCCGCTACTGGAGCAGCAACAGGAGCAGGTGCAGCTGAAACAACGCCCTCTTCAGAAACTTCAACATTATATGCAGTACCATTCACACTTACTTTAAACTTTCTCATTCGCTATATTCTCCTTTTAATTTACCTTTAAATATATTGACGGCTATCCATAATTTTTTGACGACCTGAAGCAGACCAGGCATTACTGGTGCGCCTAAAGTTAACAGCCCTACAGCCGCCACCTTTTGAGTGTAAAATAACAGCAGCTATTACAGCAGCAAGTTCATCACCATCTCCGTTTTCCATAACCATTCCGATGCTTGCGCATATGGCAGCAACGACTTCCGGTGGCAGTACGCCTATCGCAGTAGGCACAGCAACCGGCTCAACCACAGCAGGAGTAACTTCCGCTTTTTTGGGTTCAGGTGCTGGAGTTTCGGCTTTCTTGCTACCGAATAATGAATCAAGTAAGCCCATATTCATTTCCCCTTTCTATAAAGCCATTACAGCGGAATATTGCCGTGTTTTTTAGCTGGTCTGGTTTCACGCTTGGTTGCCAGCATATTAAGTGCTGTAATAATACGTGGTCTGGTTTCACAAGGTTCAATAACCTGGTCAACAAAGCCACGTTCCGCCGCTTTATACGGGGTAGCAAAGTCTTCAACATACTTGGCAGTTTTGGCGGCAGACTCAGGATCACCTTTAAAAATAATGTTGGCTGCACCAGCAGGACCCATAACAGCAATTTCAGCACTTGGACATGCCATAACCTGGTCGGCGCCAAGGTCTTGAGAACACATTGCCAGATATGAACCACCGTAAGCTTTACGGGTAATCACTGTAATTTTAGGTACAGTTGCTTCAGAATAGGCGTACAGCATCTTTGCACCATGACGAATAATACCGCCATACTCCTGATCAGTACCTGGCAGGAATCCTGGAACGTCAACAAGGTTGAGCAGTGGAATATTGAAACAGTCGCAGAAACGAATAAAACGAGCAGATTTATCTGAAGCATTTACATCTAGACAACCTGCCATTACTTTAGGCTGATTGGCAATAATGCCAACAGTCTGACCATCAAAACGTGCAAAAGCTGTTATAATGTTCATCGCGTAATATGGCTGCACTTCGTAATATTCGCCACAGTCAGCAATTGACTTGATAATTTCTTTCATATCATAAGGCATGTTTGGGTTATCAGGCATCAGCGTGTTGAGTTTTGCATCTTGGCGGCTTGGGTTGTCACCTTTGTCAACGATAGGAGCTTCTTCCATATTGTTGCTTGGCAGCAGTCCCAGCAGGTAACGCACCTGCTCAATACAATCTGCATCATTTTCAGCAGCAAAGTGTGCAACACCTGATGTGCTGTTATGAGTCATTGCACCACCAAGAGCTTCCGCAGTAACCTCTTCAGCAGTAACAGACTTAATAACCTGAGGACCTGTAATGAACATCTGGCTGGTATTTTTCACCATATAGATAAAGTCGGTCAGAGCAGGTGAATATACAGCGCCACCTGCACATGGTCCCATAATGATGGAAATTTGTGGGACAACTCCTGAAGCCAGAGTATTGTAATAGAAGATTTTGCCGTAACCGGCAAGAGCATCAACAGCCTCCTGGATACGGGCCCCGCCGGAATCATTGATTCCGATCAATGGTGCACCAACCTTCATTGACAACTGCTGAACTTTGACTATTTTGGCAGCATGCATCTCGCCCAATGAACCACCAATAACGGTGAAATCCTGTGCGAATACATAAACCAGACGTCCTTCTACTGTTCCGTAGCCGGTAACAACACCTTCACCGGGAGCCTCTTGACTTTCCATACCGAAGTTAACACAGCGATGTGTAACAAAGCGGTCCAGCTCCGTAAAAGAGCCTGGATCAAGTAATGCCGCAATTCGCTCACGAGCCGTCATCTTGCCAGAAGCATGCTGCTTTTCGATCCTTTTTGGACCGCCTCCTGCCAAGACTTTTTCACTCCGTTTTTGGAGATCCTTGATTTTTTCAATTATTGTAGCCAAGTATCTCACCTCCTGTTTATATTTGTACTTCATGAAAACCGTAATACATTCAATACCGCAGGTTTTAAAGACGATTCAAGTACTACATTCTACACAGTTCAAGGCCTTGAAAACTAGCACGTCATATCATGATTGGTCAACTTTTTTTTAAACGTGAATTCATAATTTACAAGTATTTACCGCCAACCCACGGCAACTTGTATTACCAATTTTACTGTTTCTTATTGTAATATTTACAATTTTTAGGATCATAAATTTTATGATAAAAATACAAAGGGGTAGCTTCTGAATTGGAAGCCAGTGACCGTTTCGCTGACGTGCAGTCAACGGACAGTTTATTTATCGATAGGGAATGGTAATGAACGGAAGCATATGGGGATCTGAAATAGTTCAGATCCCCATATGGAAACTTCGGATGAATTGATATTTAGCTATTTAGCAGGAAAGAACGGCCATACCATCGGGATAACTATCAGAGATATGACAAAGCAGACCA
>JBGSQR010000356.1:0-9664 GCA_041737975.1 Geobacterales bacterium
TCATAAGCATGACCACTACATCACTGATGTTCTTGGACAATATTTCACATTTATTTCTGTGTGTCCTGAGGTTGGATGTGGTTTACCTACGCCAAGAGAATCAATGAGGCTCGAGGGTGATCCGACTAATCCTAGACTGATAACCGGCAAGAGCAGAATAGACAAGACGGATCAGATGCTTGCTTTCTGCACAATTAAAACGGCAGAACTTGAAAACGAAGATCTGTGCGGTTTTATATTTAAAAAGGATTCACCGAGCTCAGGGCTATACAGAGTAAAAGTTTATAACAATGGAGTAGCTGTCAAAAACGGAAGCGGCCTTTTTGCAGCTGCATTGGCCCGTAAATTTCCACTTCTACCAATGGAAGAGGAAGGTCGTTTAAATGACATGCCTATCAGAGAAAATTTCATTGAGAGGGTATTCAGTTACCGTCGTTGGAAGAGTTTTCTGACCGACAGCCCAACGGTTGGGAAACTAGTGGACTTTCACACCAGACATAAGCTTTTGATGATGGCACATAGTCCTCAGATATACAGGGAGATGGGAGCCTTGGTTGCACATGGTAGAGATTTAACAACGTCTGATTTGCTTGGCAGGTATGAAGACTTATTTATGAAAGGATTATCCCTGCATGCAACAACAAGTAAAAATACAAACGTATTACAGCATATTATGGGATACTTCAAAAAGAATCTGTCACATGAGGAAAAATCAGAGCTGATTGAACTGATTGGACAATATCATGCAGGAATTTTACCCTTGATTGTTCCCATAACACTTCTCAGGCATTATATTAATAAATATGATCAACAGTATTTGAAGAACCAGATCTATCTTTCACCACACCCTGCACAACTGATGCTAAGAAACCATGTTTAATTTACAACTTAATCATTGTGCATAAAAAAAGGCCCTCTGATTTTCAAAGGGCCTTTTTGCTTAGTATATAACTAAAACTACTTCATTCTGCTGGAATACAATGGAAAACGTTTCATAAGTTCATTTACCTGCGTTTTAATAGCCAGGAGCTTTGCTTCATTTCCGATATTTGCAACTGCATCGGCAATAAATCCTGCCACTGCATCCATTTCAGACTCTTTCAGGCCATGTGTAGTTGCTGCAGGCGTACCGATACGGATACCGGATGTTACGAACGGCGAACGGGTTTCAAATGGTACTGTATTTTTATTAACTGTGATACCAGCGATATCGAGAGCTTCCTCAGCCGCTTTACCGGTAATCTCTGTGCCGGAAAAATCCAGCAGCATCAGATGATTATCCGTACCGCCACTGGTAAGTTTAAATCCACGCTTAATAAGTGATTCAGCTAGAGCCTTGGCATTTTTAACTATCTGCTGTTGGTACACCTTGAATTCCGGCTGCAGGGCTTCTTTGAAAGCAACTGCCTTAGCGGCAATAACGTGCATCAATGGTCCACCCTGAATGCCCGGGAATATCTGTGAATTAATTGACTTGGCAAACTCCTCACGACAGAGAATCATACCACCTCGTGGGCCACGCAGTGTCTTGTGAGTAGTTGTTGTAACATATTCAGCATATGGGACAGGATTGGGATGTACTCCGGCTGCGACCAGACCCGCTATATGTGCCATATCAACCATTACAGATGCACCGACCTTGTCTGCAATTGCTCTAAAAGCAGGAAAATCTAGCGTACGTGGATATGCGCTGGCACCGACTACAATCATTTTAGGTTTATGCTCAGTTGCAAGTCTCTCGACTTCTTCATAATCTATGGTTTGAGTTTCAGGGGATACACCATAGGGAACAATATTGAAAAAACGACCGGAGAAGTTAACCGGACTACCGTGTGTCAAATGACCGCCATGGGAAAGGTTCATTCCCAGAATTGTGTCACCCGGTCTTAACGCTGAAAAATAAACAGCCATATTTGCCTGTGAGCCTGCATGCGGCTGAACATTGGCATGCTCTGCGCCAAAAAGCTGCTTGGCACGCTCGATAGCAAGATTCTCCACCACATCCACATGGTGGCAACCGCCATAATAGCGCTTGCCAGGATAGCCTTCGGCATACTTATTGGTCATGATGCTGCCTTGTGCTTCAAGAACGGCCTCAGACACAAAGTTCTCGGAAGCAATCAGCTCGAGATTATACTCCTGGCGTTCCGTTTCCTTGCTGATAGCATCAGCAACTTCAGCATCAAAACTTGATAAAATAGACATGCAATCTCCTTCTTTACGAAATTTCTTTACACAAAAGAGAAACGGGACTCTATTAAAGTCCCGTCTTTGGATCTTATCACAATAAAACTATTTGCTGTATTTTTTTTCTATTTCAGTAATCAGGGACAACCTGTTCTGATGGCGACCACCTTCAAAAGTCGCATCCAACCATTCACCTACCAGGTCACATGCCTTTTGCTCATCCAGGATACGCCCCCCCAGCACAAGCACATTGGCATTATTATGTTCCTTGGACATACGAGCCATAAAAGCGTCTGTTACAAGAGCAGCTCTTATGCCAGGCACCTTGTTGGCAGCAATTGACATTCCGATTCCAGTTCCACAAATCAGGATGCCAAGTTCTGCTTCACCATTTTTTACTGTTTCTGCGACCTTCAATCCAAATTCAGGATAATCTACTGAATCAGCTGAATCAGTCCCAGCATCCAATACCTGAATCTTACGTCTGTCGAGATAACTCTTTAGAGCTGTCTTTAGATTCAGACCACCGTGGTCACTACCAATAACTATCATTTAGCCGACACCTAAATTTTCTTGAAAAGCAGAGTTGCATTTGTACCGCCAAAACCGAAAGAGTTACTCATGGCATACTCAACCTTGGCATCACGAGCAGTATTGGCAACATAGTCCAGATCACAGTCCGGATCTGATTCAAACTGGTTAATAGTTGGAGGAACAACGCTCTTTTCCATTGCCTGACAACAATAAACAGCTTCAACACCGCCGGCAGCTCCAAGAAGGTGCCCGGTCATGGACTTTGTTGAAGATATCATGAGTTTTTTTGCATGCTCTCCAAAAACAGTCTTGATAGCCATTGTTTCATAAAGGTCGTTATAAGGGGTGGAGGTTCCGTGAGCATTTATGTAATCAACCTGTTCAGGATTTACACCGGCATTTTTAAGAGCCATATTCATACAACGAGCAGCGCCTTCACCATTAGGTGTAGGGGCTGTCATATGATAAGCATCACCAGTCAAACCATAGCCAACAATCTCAGCATAAATTTTGGCACCACGTGCTTTTGCAGACTCATATTCTTCCAGAATAACTATACCCGCTCCCTCACTCAGGACAAAACCGTCACGACCCTTGTCAAACGGGCGTGATGCTGTTTCAGGACTTTCGTTTCGGGTTGACAGAGCCTTCATTACTGCAAATCCACCAATACCAAGCGGTGTAACGGTCGCTTCTGTACCGCCAGCAATCATTGCATCAGCATCGCCACGTTTAATCATATGAAAGGCATCACCAATAGAATGAGTAGCAGTAGCACAAGCCGACACAGTTGAACTATTAGGTCCCTTAGCACCGTATTTGATTGAAATCTGACCTGGAGCAAGATTGATAATTAGCATCGGAATGAAGAATGGAGAAATTTTCTTATATCCACCTTCCTGCATTACCGTATGATATTTTTCAATGGTCGGCAAACCACCAAGGCCTGACCCGACAAGAACACCAACGCGTTCGGCGTTTTCATCGGTTATTTTCAAACCGGAATCTTCCATTGCGAATTGAGCTGCCGCCAGCGCGTACTGAATAAAAAGATCCATCTTCTTGATCTCTTTTTTATCGACAAAATCCTCAGCATTGAAATCAATAACTTCACCAGCAATTTTTACCGGCATGTCAGTTGAATCAAAACGAGTGATTAGACGAACTCCAGATCGACCATTTACAAGCGCATCCCAGTTTTTATCGTTACCGGTACCAAGTGGAGAAACAGCACCGATTCCCGTAATAACAACTCTTCTCATGATAAGTTACTCCCGATGTAAAATGACATTCACTACGGCTACAAAATGAAAGAGGGGAGTAGTCTCCCCTCCCCGTTTCAATAGCCAGTTACTGTTTAGCTGTGTTCAACTATGTACTCAATTGCGTCATTAACTGACTGAATTTTTTCAGCGGCTTCGTCAGGGATCTCAAGGTCAAACTCTTCTTCGAGAGCCATTACGAGCTCAACTGTATCAAGAGAATCAGCTCCCAGGTCATCCATGAATGATGCCTCAGGAACTACCAGTGATTCTTCAACGCCAAGCTGCTCAGCTACGATTTCCTTAACTCTTTTTGCGATATCAGACATCTTCCACCTCCGTTTGATGTAAACCTTGTTCAGGTTCAATTTTGGTCCAATTAATTGGCAACGCTTTCTTAACAATGAATTTGTTAAAAGTCAAAACATAATTTTTAATTCTACATGTACATACCACCGTTAACAGCGAGTACCTGTCCGGTTATGTATGAAGAGTTATCAGAAGCCAGGAAAAGCACAGCGTTAGCAATGTCATCTCCACTGCCAAGTCTTTCCATTGGAATCTGAGATGCAAGATCCTGCTTGGCTTTTTCAGATAATGCTTCGGTCATATCGGTAACGATAAAGCCTGGTGCAACAGCATTTACAGTAATATTACGCTTAGCCATTTCTCTTGCGTTCGACATTGTCAAGCCAATCATTCCAGCTTTGCTGGCACAGTAATTAGCCTGTCCTGGGTTTCCCATCTGACCAACTATAGAGGTAATATTAATTACTCTACCTGAGCGCTGTTTGCTCATAATCTTAAAAACTGCCCTTGTACAAACAAAAGCACCTTTAAGATTTACGGACATAACTGCATCCCAGTCATCGTCTTTCATCCTCATCAGCAAACCGTCACGTGTAATGCCTGCATTGTTGACAAGTATATCAATTCTGCCAAATTTTTCCAGTGCCGTTTCAACAAGTCGTTCCACATCAGCGGTAACAGCAACATTACATTGTACGGCAATAGCCTCTTTACCTTGTTGTGTAAGTTCTTCAACCAGCTTTAGACAACCTTCTTTAGTAGTAGCGACAGCAACTATCTTGGCACCGGCATCTGCAAGCGCAAGAGCAATACTACGTCCAATACCGCGTGAAGCTCCTGTTACAATAGCGACTCTATCCTTTACCATGACAAACCTTTCTGTATCCGGTTTAACCGTTAAGAGCGGCAATACCAGAGGCATCTTCAATATTGTTTATTGTGACGCTTTTATCAATTCGCTTAACTAGCCCGGAAAGTACTTTACCAGGTCCAACTTCGAGAAATTTATCGACGCCAAGTGAAACCATCTTCTGTACAGACTGTTCCCACAATACTGGTGAGCAGACTTGTTCAATCAGAAGGTTCATAACTCTATTCTTGTCTGAGTTAGGAGATGCGTCAACATTTGCAATATAAGGATAAATAATATCTGAAAATGTAATTGCCTCAAGAACGGCAGCAAGCCGGTCAGCAGCAGGCTTCATAAGAGCACAATGGAAAGGTGCACTGACAGGAAGAATCATTGCTTTTTTGAACCCACGTTCTTTGGCAATTTCTATAGCCCGGTTAACAGCACCAACATGCCCGGCTATTGCAATTTGACCTGGAGAATTAAAGTTGGCTGGTGACACAACTTCTCCTTGTGCTGCTTCAGCACAGATTGATTCAAGACTTTCCTTATCTGCGCTTAATATGGCAGCCATAGCACCGGTACCAACCGGTACAGCTTCCTGCATATAAGTACCACGGGCACGCACAGTGCGAACTGCATCAGCAAAAGCCAATGTACCTGAACAGACAAGTGCAGAAAACTCACCAAGAGAGTGGCCGGACAGAAAATCGGGTTTAATGCCAACTTCCTGCTCTAGTACTCGAAGGATAGCAATACTGGCAGTAAGAATTGCTGGCTGAGTATTAGCTGTAAGCTTGAGATCTTCTTCACTGCCTTCAAAACAGATATTGGAAAGTTTAAAGCCGAGTGCTTCGTCAGCCTCTTGAAAAATATGACGTGCTACTGGAAATGAAGCCGAAAGTTCCTTACCCATCCCTGAGTACTGAGAACCTTGTCCAGGAAAAATAAAAGCGGTTTTACTCATAACAATAACCTCACTAATTCACTTGAATTTAGTTCTACAAAAAAAGCGAGCTACCAACGAATAAGGGCAGAACCGTAAGTATATCCACCACCAAAAGCGTCAAGCAGAACAATGTCACCCTTCTTGAGTCTGCCTTCCCTGTTTGCCTCGTCAAGCGCAATAGGTACAGAAGCGGCGGAAGTATTGCCATATTTATGAAGATTTACAAAAACCTTTTCCGAAGGGACTTTTAACCGCTTGCCAATAGCTTCCACGATTCTAATATTGGCCTGATGAGGAATAAAAAGTGAAATATCTGCTGCAGTCATATCATTGGCTTTAAGAGCAATAAGTGCTGCTTCTTCCATTGATCTAACCGCTTGCTTGTAAACCTCGTTACCATCCATCTGCAGGAAAAAATTGCGCTCTGCAATGGTACGTTCACAACCGACAGGATTTCTGCTTCCAAAGCCTGGCTGATAAAGCGTGTTCCAATATGCTCCGTTGCTAAATAGATGTGTCGATAAAATACCTTCATCACCTTCTGCAGCCTCAATAATTGCCGCTCCGGCACCATCTCCAAAAATGATGCATGTATTTCTATCTGTCCAGTCGACAATACGAGACAATACTTCAGCACCAATAACCAAAACTTTTTTAGCACTACCGGTACTGATATATTTTTCAGCAATTGAAAGTCCACAGACAAACCCTGTGCAGGCAGCAGATATATCGAATGCTGTCGCGTTACGGGCTCCTAGTTCATGCTGGATTATACATGCTGTAGCTGGAAAAGGAAAATCGGGAGTAATTGTACCAAGAATTATAAGATCTATATCTTCGGCATTTATTCCGGCCATTTCTATAGCCTTACGTGAGGCTTCAACCGCAAACGAGGAGGTAAATTCTCCATCTACTGCAACTCTGCGCTGCTTAATACCGGTTCTGACTGTTATCCATTCATCAGTGGTATCAACCATCTTCTCTATATCAGAATTTGTAACTATCTTTTCCGGTAAAGCGGATCCGGTCCCGGTGATTTTGGCTCTAAGCAATTTCATACTCATTACACAGCCGCCTAGTTATTTAGATTTTCACGTTGTAAAAAAACAGCATGATTTTCAGTTAGCTTTTCAGTAACGTGTTCAGTTACTCCACTTTGAGCATATTCATTGGCGAATCTAATAGCATTTTTAATTGCCTTAACATTAGAACCACCATGGCAAATCATGCCGACCCCATTGATACCTATCAGTGGTGCGCCACCATACTCGGCATAATCAACAATTTTTTTAAAACGCCCGAAAGCGCTGCGAACAAACAAGTACCCAATCTTTGATATCCAGCTTTTAAGAATTTCTTCTTTAAGCATTCTTCCGATTGCTTCAGCTAATCCCTCTGATGATTTAAGGACGACATTTCCAACAAAACCATCGCAAACAACAACATCAGCTGTTCCCTTGAAAATATCACGCCCTTCAACATAACCAGCATAATTAAGCGATGTTTTTCGCAAAATCACATTGGTTTCACGTGTTAGTTCATTTCCCTTGGAATCTTCTTCGCCATTGGAAAGCAGACCAACCACAGGGTTTTCAACCCCCATGGCATAGCGTGCATAAACCTCACCCATAATAGCAAACTGAACCAGATGAATTGGCTTACAATCTACATTGCCACCAACATCAAGAACGAGAGTCTTACCTTTTAGTGTCGGGAATATCTGAGCTATTGCAGGACGTTCAATTCCTTTAATTCGTTTAAGGACAAACATTCCGGCCGCCATAGTGGCGCCGGAATTACCGGCGCTAACAGCAGCACAGGCTTTCCCGTCTTTAACCAGGTCAAAAGCGAGTCGTATTGATGAGTTCCGTTTTTTCCTGACTGCATCGGAGGCAGAATCATGCATACCTACAACTTCACTGGCATGACAAATATCAATATCAAGACCTTTAATGGCATGCTTGGCCAATTCGGCCTCAAGACGAACACAATCACCAACCAGTGTCACTGAAATACCAAATTCACGACAGGCGGCCACAGCACCAGCTACTTCAATTTCGGGAGCATTATCTCCACCCATTGCATCTACAGCTACTCTCTTCAATTGTGGTAAAGACACGATAAAGACGCTCTCTTAGAGTGTTTTAGGATTTGCAATAACTTCTTTTCCCTTATAAACACCGCAAGTAGGACAAACACGATGAGGAAGTTTGGGAGATTTACACTGAGGACATGTTGAAACTGACTGTACAGTCAAAAAATCGTGTGCCCTTCTCATGTTTTTACGTGATTTGGATGTTTTCTTCTTGGGTACTGCCATCTTGATTCTCCTTTTTCAGGTGGTTGGGATCTTGCCACCACCATCGCTGTTATCTATTTTACTTTAAAGTCCTTAAGAGCGCTGAACTTAAAGTTAAACGCCTTTTCGGTACATGTACATGCAGACTTATTTAAATCAGCTCCACATTCCGGACATAAACCCTTGCAACTCTCTTCGCAGAGCGGTTTCAAAGGAATTGCCATTGCTACCTGTTCTTCAATATCATGTGTCAAATCTATTTCATCGCCGCTATAAACTGAGGAGATTAAATCATCTTCGCTAAGCTCAGTTTCATCTTCACTAATGCCAGGATTTACGGTTCCCTTCCTGAAAATAATTGTAAAGTATGAACTTATGGGAGATTCGTACTCAACAAGACATCTCGAACAACATATTCGCACTGAAGTCTTAACATCACCAGAAACCCTTATATGCCCGTATTCTTTTGATGCTGCCAGGGAATAGCTTACTGGAGCAGTAAAAATACATTCTCCAGCCGTCTGAGCCTCAACAAGTGCCGGAAAAAATTCTATCGCTTTATCGCCGTTTAACTCAAGCGGTTTCGCAGAGATATGATCTAAAACAATTTTCAATGGCTCTATCCATAATAAAACATCATGTTACATAAATTTCAAAATCAAAGTACGCAAGTATATTCAATACAGCCTATTTGTCAAGATTATTTACAAAACTGACTTATCTACAGCGTCCGTAACGCTTTATCATGTCAGCAAAATCAGACCAATAACCCTGCTCTGCCTGATCCCACGAAAAACGCCATACCCAGTTACCAGTTGCAGTTCCGGGGACATTCATCCTTGCCCAGGAATCAAGACCAAGTAAATCCTGAAAAGGAATAATTGCCGTGTTAGCAACTGACATCATTGCAGTTCGAATCAGTCCAGGTACAATTTCATTTTCACAACAACCGATATAATTACAAACGCGCAATTGTTGTTGTCTTGAGAGCCCATTATACCAACCAGATGTAGTATCGTTATCGTGAGTGCCGGTATAAACCACACAGCTTCTAGAATAATTGTGTGGCAAATAGGGGTTATCAGATCCTGAATCAAATGCGAATTGCAATATTTTCATTCCTGGGAATCCACAGCGATCCCTTAACTCAACAACTTCAGGCGTGATGACTCCGAGATCCTCAGCCAAAATAGGAAGATCCACAAGGGCATCCTTCATGGCTGCAAAGAGATCATAACCTGGCCCTTTGACCCATTTACCGTTTTTAGCTGTTC
>JBGSQR010000373.1:0-3947 GCA_041737975.1 Geobacterales bacterium
CTGGCAGCCTTTGGAACCGCTCTTCCGGAAAGTGTTGTTACCTTTGTAGCAGTTACATTTAATGCTACACCTCAACAAAAAGAAATCGGTGTCGGAGCTGCACTGGGAGGTCCGCTTGTTCTTGGGACCATTGCCTACGCCGTTGTAGGTCTTTGTATTCTTTTTTTTCGCAAGAAAAGGTTACTTGGAACAGACTTTGATATTGATCATAATAAGCTTAGCCGAGATCAAATCTGGTTCATTTCCATTTTTATTTTCAAGGTACTATTGGGACTGATCATCTTCAGCATAAAGCCGCTGGCAGGCATTCTGTTCCTGGCTGCATACGGTTTTTATGTCTACAAAGAAATGCAGAACGAGCGTGATGATGACCACTTCGAACTGGAAGCTCTGATTTTTCAGCGCGGCAAATCAAACCCGTCAACTTTCTGGGTTCTTTTACAGACCTTTGTTTCGCTGATAATTATTTTTGCCAGCTCTCACATCTTTGTAAAGAACCTGGAGGCTGTCAGCACACATTGGAATGTATCACCGCTACTGGTTTCTCTACTGCTCAGTCCTCTGGCGACCGAACTGCCGGAGATTCTGAATGCAGTCATCTGGGTTCGACAGGGCAAGGAAAACCTGGCTCTGGGGAATGTCAGCGGAGCCATGATGATTCAAGCCACCGTACCGAGCGCCTTTGGCCTCTTTTTCACGCCATGGCTGTTTGACAAACACCTGCTATGGGCAGGTATCGTAACACTCCTGTCTGTAATCTACCTGCTGTACACTCTAAGACAACAGAAACTGTCTCCTATACGCCTTGTTTATGCCGGGGCATTTTACGCCCTGTTTGCCTGTATATTTATAGTTTATTAAAAATCAGAGAGGGCAACCATTTCCAGTTGCCCTCCTGCTAGCGCTGCAGCATTTAATCAAATCACATTTTACTTTGTCTAACTAAAAATTTTCTTTGCTATTTCACGGTATACCAGAATTTTGCACTGCGAACCTTACCATCCTTCAACTGGAACTTGCTCATAACACCGTACTTGCCTTTCTTGGACAAGTCAAAATCAGCCCCGAAGTGCCCCTGCATACCCATCAGATCTTTAGTCTGATCGCTTTTATCCGGGTTCTGCACCTTGACCTTCACCTCGCCCTCGGTCAAGGCTTTACCGCTTTTGGCATCCTTGAAATCAACCGCAATGTGATGGGTCTCCTTCATACCTTTCGGCATCTCCATCCCCATGGCCTTCATGTGCTCTTTCATGCTCATGACTTTGAAGGTTACCTTAACACCGTCCACAACTTCTTGATGAGCAACATCCCCCTGGCTCCCGCCATGCCCCTTGTCATGTGTACCGTGACCACTGTGATCGGCAGCATAAGAGGCGATAGGTGCGGCAAGGGCAATGATTGCGGCTATCAGTACGGATATTTTTTTCATGGATTAATACTCCTTTGATTTTGTTGTTTCTATGACATTTAAAGCAGATGTCGTGCCAAAACATAAGACTGCGTAATTACAGGTTATTTAAAAACACATAACCTTCAACTGAAGAATATTCAACAGCTATTGTTGCATTTTCTCTAATCAACACAGCGACTTCCTTTACATCAGACACACCCAGCTTATATTTTACTGCGCCGCTAACGGATTGCATTCCAATCCATTAAGATTTTTCTATATTATTCAATCAGTTATTCATATTAACGGGCTGCATCTCGATTACAACAAATGCACCGTTCACTTTTTCGGCCCTGAATTGAACCTTATCGCCGTTTTTTAGATTATCGAGTATGGCAGGGTCTCTGACTTGAAACACCATTGTCATGCCAGGCATTTCAAGATTTTTAATCTCTCCATGCTTGATGGTGATCTTCCTGTTTTCCCGGTCTATTTTACGAATCAAACCATCAGTCAATTCAGTCGTTTTATCCGCTGCCTGCCCTTTTGCGGTGGGCGCAACCTCCTGTGCAGATGCAACCACAACTGACAGCAGAGTCAAGCACAGGAACAGTAAAAGAACTTTGCAGGTTTTCATTTCTTTATCCTCTTCGCTTGTTTTGATTTTACAGACACAACCCCTTTCATGCCCGCTTCATAGTGGCCCGGCAGCAAACATGCAAAACCTACTTTACCGGCATTGGTGAATTGCCAGACTATATCACCGGAGGCACCCGGCTGCAATGTGATCATGTTCTCATCCTCATGCTCCATTTCCGGGTTTTTCTTCATTATTTCATAATGTTCCACAAGCTCACTTTCATTACCCAATACCAATTCATGCTTGATTTTACCGGAATTTACAACTCTGAATCTGATGGTTTCCCCCTGCCTGACTGAAATGTAAGCCGGCTCATAGCGCATCGAATCGTACATATTGACTGTAATAGTGCGGGTTACGTTTTCAATTTTGCCCGGCTTGCCGATAGAACTGTTGCCGTGACCGCCGGGGTGCTTCCCGCTGGCTGCAGCCAACGAGGAAATGAAGACAAGCAGTATCGCCGCAAGAATTTGATAAGACCTCATAAGACCACCTCAATCGGATTTAGTGACCGGAATGCCCAGTTGGCTTGCGAATCTGTATTTCCACCTCTTTACCACCCTTCTGTAATAGCGGCATTGATTGGCCACCAGGCGATTTATTTATGGAGGGTTCGCTGATCGCCCCGGTATACTCATAGGCCTGAGTGCCGGCCGGATGCCTGAACCAGCCAGGATCAGTGTAATCTCCCGCTCTCTGATCTCTGCGCACCTTTACAACCGAAAACATCCCCCCCATTTCCACTGAGCCAAACGGGCCTTCTCCTGTCATCATCGGAATCGTATTGTCCGGCAGCGGCATCTGCATTTCTGTCATATCAGCCATGCCCCGCTCCCCCATCACCATGTAGTCGGGAATCAGGTTGGTGATTTTACCTGCCAGACCGCTATGATCCACCCCGATCATGGTGGGAAGATCATGTCCCATGGCATTCATGGTGTGATGACTCTTGTGGCAGTGTATAGCCCAATCCCCCTCCTCATTGGCGACAAACTCGATCTGCCGCATCTGGCCGACAGCCACATCGGTTGTCACCTCCGGCCAGCGGGCACTCTTCGGTATTGGCCCGCCATCGGTGCCGGTCACAACAAACTCATGGCCATGCAGGTGAATCGGATGATTAGTCATGGTCAGGTTGCCCATGCGGATACGCACCTTATCGTTCAGGCGGACATTCAGGGAGTCAATGCCCGGAAAAATCCTGCTGTTCCAGGACCAGAGATTGAAATCCAGCATGGTCATGATCCTGGGGGTATAGCTGCCGGGGTCGATGTCATAGGCGTTCAACAGGAAGCAGAAGTCGCGCTGCACCTCATCGATCAACGGATGTTTTGTTTTGGGATGAGTAACCCAAAACCCCATCATGCCCATGGCCATCTGAGTCATTTCATCTGCGTGGGGATGATACATGAAGGTGCCGGGGCGCCGGGCCATAAATTCGTAAACAAAGGTCTTGCCAGGACGGATCGCCGGTTGAGTCAGACCTGAAACACCATCCATACCGTTGGGCAGACGCTGGCCATGCCAATGAATGCTGGTATGTTCCGGCAGCCTGTTGGTGACAAAAATGCGCACCCGGTCACCCTCCACCACTTCAATGGTCGGCCCGGGGCTTTGTCCGTTATAGCCCCAGAGGTGTGCCTTCATACCGGGAGCCATCTCACGCACCACCGGTTCGGCCACCAGATGGAATTCCTTGACGCCATTATTCATACGCCACGGCAACGTCCAGCCGTTGAGGGTTACGACCGGGTTATAGGGACGCCCGCTGTTCGGAACCAGTGGCGGCATGGTGTCCGGCTTGGTCTGCACCACCGGTTCGGGCAGTGCCGCCATGACGACACGGCTGACGGCTGACGCCGCAACGGCCCCGCCTGCGATCCCGACTGCCTTGAGAAACTGTCTTCTTGTATT
>JBGSQR010000402.1:0-10293 GCA_041737975.1 Geobacterales bacterium
CCTAGTCCCTAGTCCCTAGTCCCTAGTCCCTAGTCCCTAGTCCCTAGTCCCTAGTCCCGGTTACTCCAGAAAGTTCCGGTTGTTAAACATGCTCATCGCTTTGGGTAATCCTTCATCCAGCATCATTTCAAACATGTCCAGTGCACCGTCCAGAACCCTTGGTAGAGTTTCCATTTGATCGGGCGGAATGTTACCCAGCACATAGTTGACCGTGTCACCGTGAGGTGGTCTGCCGATTCCTACTCGTAAACGTGTAAAATCGCCTTTGCCGAGTTGTTCCTGTATTGAACGCAAGCCGTTATGCCCACCATGTCCGCCACCCTGTTTGAATCTAACGGTACCGTAAGGCAGGTCAAGCTCATCATGAACAACGATCAGTTGCGAGAGTGGCAGTTTGTAAAACTGAAGGGCCTGCATGACAGACTTGCCTGACAGATTCATGAATGTTTGCGGTTTGAGTAGGATCAGACGGTTATGGCGAAAGTTCCATTCTCCAGCCAAGCCGGAAAATGTTTTACGGTTGATGGAAACATTCTCCAGATGTGCGATGCGATCCAAAAAAAGGAAACCCGCGTTGTGGCGGGTCCATTGATATTGGGGGCCGGGATTGCCCAGCCCCGCTATGACATAGGTGTTCATGATCTTATCATTAAGTGCTTATCTGATTCGGTATTAGGCTTCAGCAACAA
The DNA here is from genome assembly GCA_041737975.1 of Geobacterales bacterium. GTDB lineage: Bacteria > Desulfobacterota > Desulfuromonadia > Geobacterales > Pseudopelobacteraceae > JBGSQR01. The sequence goes on from JBGSQR010000402.1 coordinate 690, forward strand.
CTTCTTCTTTTGCTCTGCCAAGGATGCTTACAACAGGAGTTTTAGGGTTCTCAAGAACCTTAACACCTTCAGGAAGCACGAGTTCACTTACGTGAAACGAGTGTGCGATGGCAAGATTTGTAACATCAATTTCAATATGATCAGGAATGTTGTTTGGCAGGCACTCAACGTGCAGTTCATGGTGAGCCAAGTCAAGCAGTCCGCCTTCTTTGACGCCAATTGCAGTTCCCTTGATGACAACAGGAACTGTTACGCGCAGTTTCTCATTCATGTTGATGCGATGGAGATCGACGTGCTTATATGTTCCCTTGAGAACATCGCGCTGAAGGTCGGCAATAATGGCCATAGATTGATCAAGGCTTCCGCCGCCAATAAGTGTAATAAGGTTATTCTGGCCACCTTCACCAGCCATGGCACTTTGAAGTTCACGGTATTTAATGCTTACCGGCATTGGATCCATACCTTTGCCGTAAACAACTCCAGGTACCATGTCAGCAGCTCTGAGTTGACGGCTGATGCCCTTGCCGGATTTGGATCTGAGTTCAACGTTCATCTGTTTCTGTTGCATATGTTCCTCCACTGTTAGTGATGGGTTGTCCCCATCCTGTACACATCAATATATAAGAGATTTAAGAAAAGTCTACTGAAAATAGCTGTTTTTAAACAAATAATGAGCTGACTGACTCATCCTCATGGATGCGCTTGATTGATTCTGCCAGTAAGTCAGCAACGGTCAGTACGCGAATTTTGGATGTAAGCTCTTTTTTTGCGCTGAGCGGGATAGTGTCTGTTAAAACCAGTTCTTCAATGTCTGATGCGTTGAGACGATCAATTGCCGGGCCTGAAAGAACCCCGTGGGTTGCACAGGCAAAAACGGCTTTGGCACCGTTATCCTTGAGTGCTTTGGCAGCATGTGTCAGTGTGCCCGCTGTATCAACCATGTCATCAAGCAGAATTGCAATCTTGTCCTTGACGTCACCGATCAGGTGCATGACTTCAGCCACATTTGGGCCGGTACGGCGCTTGTCAATAACAGCCAATGTGCAGCCGAGGCGCTTGGCAAAGGCTCTTGCGCGTTCTGTGCCGCCGGCATCAGGGCTGACCATTACGAGCTCTTGTCCCTCAAATCTGCCTTTTAGGTAGTTCAGGATCACAGGTGCAGCATATAGATTGTCAACCGGTATATTGAAAAAACCCTGAATCTGTCCGGCATGAAGATCAATAGTAACAACACGGTCGGCGCCGGCTGTTGTCAACAGGTCAGCCACCAGCTTTGCAGTGATTGGAGTTCTTGGAGCCGCTTTACGGTCCTGTCGAGCATAGCCGTAGTAGGGCATGACTGCAGTGATAGTCGCTGCTGATGCACGCTTAAGTGCATCCATCATAATCAGCAATTCCATCAGGTTGTTGTTGGTCGGCTCACAGGTTGACTGGATGACATAAACATCCCGCCCACGAACGTTTTCGCCGATCTCAACCATGATTTCGCCGTCTGAAAAGTTACGCACTCTTGATGCGCCAAGTGGGATGCCGAGTGTTTTACAGATACTCTGGGCCAGTTCAGGATTGGAATTGCCGGTAAAAACCTTTATTTTATCCAACATCTCTATGTCTACCTTTCTACCAAGCAATATTCTGATGTATCGCACAAAAGTAAATGAAAGATATACTAAACCATTCGAGATAAAGCAACTTTTTTCGGCAGCTGCCAGAGATTGTAAGTTTGGAAAGTAGGCTGCGAAGACAGCAAGAAGTACATAAACAGTAAACAAAACAGACTTGATTGAATTTTTTATTTAATTCAATTTAAGTTCATTTCTCTTCTCTGTCAGCATTTGCCTGACCTCTGTCCCACTTTTGCACTTCAAGACCGAATCGGCAAAATTTCGACATTCACTCATGGTGTGGTTACGGATAGCATATTTGACCACAGGAATGCTGGGTGCTGAAAGGCTGAATTCGGTGATACCCATGCCGATGAACAAAAGCGCATTGATCGGGTCGGAAGCCATCTCACCGCAAAGGGAAGCCTTTTTGCCAACATTGTTGGCAGCGTCAGCGACTCTCTTGATTGAATGTAAAACTGCCGGATGCTGCGGGTCGTAGTACTGCTTTACGTTGGGGTTATTTCGATCTGCAGCAAGTGTGTATTGAATCAGGTCGTTTGTTCCGATGCTGACGTAATCGACTTCCTCAATCAGCAGGTCGATTATTTGCACCGCTGCCGGAATTTCGATCATTATTCCCAGTGGGATCGCTTTTGGTACGTCGTGTCCCTGATGGATCAATTCCGATTTTACCTCGCTCATGATGGCTTTTATCTGCCAGATTTCATCAAGTGACGAAATTAATGGGAACATGATAGTTGGTTGCCCGGCATCTGCAGCAAGCATGATGGCGGCCAGTTGCTCCTTGAATATATCCTGGTTATCCAGGGATATCCTGATGGAGCGAAGACCCATAAAGGGATTTTCCTCCCGCAGTCCCTGGAAATAGGGCAGGCCTTTGTCTCCACCGATATCCAGGGTACGGATGTTGACAGGCTGGTCCGGAAATGCTTCCAGAATTTTTCTGTAGATGGTTGCCTGTTCAATGCGGGTAGGGAAAGAGGTTCTGGTCATATAGGGGAACTCGGTGCGATAAAGTCCTACCCCTTCGGCACCATTTAGATTTGCCAGCCTGATATCGGAGATCAACCCGATATTTGCTCCCAGGACTATTTTAAAACCATCCAAAGTTACAGCAGGCAGTTCTAGCAATTCTTCCAGCTCTTTTAGTCGAACGGCGTGATCTTTTCCGAGACGTTCATATTCTCTGATAATATCATCACTTGGATTGATGAAAATATTTCCGGTTGTGCCGTCTATGATAAGATCGTCTTTGACATTAACGGCATCCATAAGTCCAGGAACACCAAGGATTGAAGGAATGCCAAGGGCTTTTGCCATTATTGCTGCATGGGAGTAAATGTTTCCTTTTTCTGTGACAATGGCCAGTATCATGTCATGATCCATCATTGCCAGGTCAGAAGGGAAAATATCCTCCGCCACAATTACGCGCGGTTTTTTAAGTTGCAGATGGTTTTTTTCGTTACCGTCCAGAGCATCTATAATGCGTCTTCCAATGTCCTCCATATCTGCTGAACGTTCGCGCAGATAAACGTCCTCCATTTCTGAAAAAACCTGCACATAGTTCTGGACTACATTGTATACAGCTTTAGAAGCTCCGATGCCCAATTCAATAAGATCGACAATCTTTTTACAGAAGCTGCGATCTTCCAGAATCATCAGATGAGTATGGAAGATTGATGAGTCCTCTTCACTGAGCGTTTCACTGACCCTTTTTTCCATATAAACAGTTTGTATTTTGACATTTTCCAGTGCAATAGAGAATTTTAGCTGTTCTTCGGCTCTGGTTCCTACCTTGGCAGCTGTAATGACTTTCTTGTTGAAGCGGTCCAGTATGTAGACTTTGCCACGCATAAAACCGGATGATACGGCAACACCTTTCAGCATACTGATTTTAGCCGGCTGATTGTCGTTAGTGGAGCTGACGTTTTCTTCTTCATTTACAGTTGTTTTTGATTTGGTAAGCTCACGTTCGAACCAGGCTCGTTCCTGCTCTTTGTGGTGTATGGAGTCCAGCAGGCGGGCATTTTGAATGATGCCACTGATCTGGACACTGATGGTTCTTAGAGCACTGATCTCTTCATCGCTAAAGCTCCTGGCTTCTCTTGTCTGGATAATGATGACACCTATAGGTGTCTTGCGTTCAAATAGCGGTAGTCCCAGAAAGGAAAGAAATTTCTCTTCTTTTGTCTGTTTGAAATATTTATAACGTGGGTGGGTCGGGGCATTGTCCGTCATGACCATGCCTCTGGTTTCAATGGCCAGGCCTGTCAGGCCTTCGCTGATTTTCATCGACGTACGATTTATTGCAGTTTTGGAGAGACCCTTAGTCGCTTTTAACAGAAGTGTTTCTTCATCATTTTCAAGTAAGTATATTGAACAGACATCTGTTCTGAGGCGTTTGGCCACGGTATGTACTATATTGTCCAATGTCTCCTGGAGATCGTGTGAATGCAGGATAATTGTGCTGATGTCTTCAAGAATGTTCAGACCAATCGAGTCATTTTTTTTAATCATTGGATTGTCCAGGAAATGTTTTTTTTAATAGTAATGGATATTTAAGCTAAAGTAAAAAGCTTTGACAGTATCATGTGTGGAAATAGCTTGATGACTCTGCTATTCTGTCATCAAAATTAGTTACTATGGAGTTTTCAGCAGGAGGAGAAATTATGGAAGAAAAGGCTTTGAATGAAAACCTGATCAAAGGTATTGACCAGCTGGATTCTGGGGATATAAAAACTGCAATTGCCACACTGGAAGCTTATTGTCGTGCCAATGCCGGTGATGCGGATGGTTTTTTCTATTGTGGGGATGCTCTGGCAGAGGATGGACGTATAGACGATGCCATAACAAGTTATCGGGCCGGGTTGAAGTTGGCACCGGAAGATGCCGATGCTCTTACAACCCTTGGCGATCTGCTGTTTGAGGCTGGTAAGCACGATGATGCCATAAGTTGCTATAAAAAGGTTCGTGAGCTTGATCCGGAAGATGCTGATGCTTTGGTCAGCATTGGTCTGGTTTATAGCAGTCTTGAACGTAGTAAGGATGCTGTGGCCTCTTTTCGCCAGGCGCTGGAGCTTGAGCCGGAGAATGTTTTTGCCTGGAATGCTCTGGGTGACGCCTTGTACGGTCTGGAGGATGTTGAAGGAGCTGTCGAAGCATATCGCAAAAGTGTCGAACTGGACCCGGAAGATCCTGCCGCACATTTTAATCTGGGCGAGTTGTATTACGATATCGACGAACTGGAAGAGGCTGAAGAAGAGTGTCTGGAGGCGATCCGCCTTGATCCGTTATTCACAATGGCATACCTTACCCTTGGTGGAATATGTATGGATCAGGAACGCTTCAAGGAGTCAGTCAGCTACTTTGAGCAGTATTTGAAGTGTGAGAAGTCGCCTGGTGCCGCTGATATGATTACTGAAGTGAAGGCTGTTATTGAAGGGCTTAAGGAAGAGTTGAAAGGCTAGTGATGTTAACACCTCCGAGGTTTCTAAAAACCTCGGAGGTGTCTTCTTCTTATTTTCTTACAAAGTCTGCTTTTGAAAAGCTGTACTCAAAGTTCATGTGATCTTTGTATGTGCCAGCAACTATTGCGGCAGCATCCTCAGTGATGACAAGCTCTTCGTCTGTAGGAATGACATAAACCTTGATCGGTGAGTCATCTGTTGTGATCAGTGTTTCTCTTTTACGAGTTCTGACCTTGTTGCGCTCCTTGTCGATAATGATGCCGAGGTGATCCAGTCCTTCAAGAACCCTTTCACGTACTTCAACACCCATCTCGCCAACGCCTGCAGTAAAGACGATAGCATCAAGTTTGCCGGCTACAGCCATGTAGGAGCCGATATACTTCTTGATGCGGTATGCTTCAATTTCTTCTGCCAGCTGACATCTCTTGTCGCCTTCTTTTGCATGTGTTTCAACATCGCGACGATCAGTGTATTTACCGGTGATGCCAAGAATACCGCTTTTCTTGTTGAGAATTGCATCCATTTCATCAATGGAAATATTTTCTTTTCTCATCATAAAAATCGGAATAGCCGGATCGATATCTCCGCAGCGTGAACCCATGACAGCACCTTCCAGTGGAGTCATGCCCATGGAAGTGTCTACACAGATGCCGTTTTTTATAGCTGAATGTGAAACGCCGTTGCCGATGTGTAGTGTGATAATATTGCAATCTTCAGGTTTTTTACCAAGCAGGGTAGCGGCACGCTTAGATACATAAAGGTGTGATGTGCCGTGGAAGCCGTAGCGGCGAACCTGATGTTTCTCGTACCATTCATAAGGCAGTGGGTAAATAAATGCTTTTTCCGGCATGGTCTGGTGGAAAGCTGTGTCAAAAACACCAACCTGAGGAACGCTCGGCATCAGTGCCTTGGCAGCCTGAATACCGGCAATATTGGCTGGATTATGGAGTGGTGCAAGGTGTGAAAACTCTTTGAGTGCCTCGATAACTTCATCATTAATCAGAACAGAGCATGTGAACTTTTCGCCGCCGTGAACAACACGATGGCCAACTACTGAAATTTCATCAACACTCTTGATAACACCGACTTCCGGGTTGGTGACGGTTTTTATTACGAGATCGATGGCGGCTTCATGGTTGGGACAGTCGTGCTTGTCCTTGTATTCCGGTTTGCCTGGAACTTCATGCTCAATGAAGGAACCTTCGATTGTTACGCGCTCCACTAGCCCCTTTGCAATGACTTCCTTGGTGTCCCAGTCAAATAGCTGGTACTTAAGCGATGAACTGCCACAGTTTAATGCCATGATAATCATTTGTTTCTCCTCCGTTTTTTGAGTGATTCTAGTGATTTATTGGTAAGACCAATATTGAAGTTTATCAGAAAAGAGTGGCTGAGCAGGACGTTCTGCGGAGCATTTCATAAACAATTTCTGAATATTATAATAGAATACCACAAAATGCCAGAATAAATTGGCAAACTGATTTTAAGGTTTATTTTGCTATTTTTGAAATGAACAGATGACATTTGATTCTGCAATTATTTGATCATTTCGATCTAATTGAGTTCAAATTCAGATTATCAGATCGTTGATTCTTTGCTGGACATTTTAAGAGGTGGTGTGGTAAAAAAAACTGTTTCCATCGGAGACTATTCTTACAAGGAGGTGAAACCATGGCCCATTCCATTAACGATGACTGCATTAATTGTGGAGCTTGTGATGATTCCTGTCCAGTGAGCGCAATTAGCGAGCAGAGCGGTAAGCGTGCTATCGATGCCGATACATGCATCGACTGTGGCGCTTGCGTGGATACCTGTCCCGTGAATGCTATTTCTGCATAATCAGCACTGATGCATAACAACAAAAAAACCCGTGGCAACACGGGTTTTTTTGTTTTAGAGATTATACAGGTTGTAACTCTTGATTTATTTTTGCTGCAGGTAGCGATCTTTTTCGCTATAGATGCAACCGCAGTACTGCTGTCTGTATAGTTCCAATTCCTTCGAAAGCCTTATCCCTTCCTGCCAGCCGGGTCGAAAGTCCTGATAATGAAATTGGACTCCGAACTCTTTCCCTGCATTTTCTCCAGCTATTTTTATCTCGTCATGTTTCTGGTATCTGCTGTAAAGAAGTGATGCGCTGAATGCATCAAAACCTTTTTGGGCGGCAGCAGCAGCCGTTGCCCTAAGTCTTGAAGTATAACAATAGCTGCAGCGGTTGTTAGGTTCACTGGCAACTGCAGAGAGAAAACCCTCCAGGTCATAATCATCCTGTTCGATCAGGGGGAGGTCCTCCTGAGAGGCCATTTCACGTGCTGCAGTCAGACGGCGCTGATACTCCAGATACGGATGAATATTGTGGTTATAAAAGAAACCGGAGACATCGTGTCCTGCAGCCCGCAGGTTGCGAAGCGGGTAAAGTGCGCAAGGGCCGCAGCAGATATGAAGCAACAGCTTCACTAGATATTCTCCAACATATGTCCCATCTTGTCGCGTTTGGTCGCCAGATAGTCTTTATTGTTTTCAGTCGCGGCAGCTTCAATTGAAACTCGCTCTACGATGTCAATGCCGTATCCCTGAAGTCCAACCAGTTTTTTAGGGTTGTTGGTTAACAGACGGATCTTGTTAATACCGAGTGAAAGCAGAATCTGGGCGCCGATGCCGTAATCACGCAGGTCTGCCTTAAAGCCCAGTTCAATGTTGGCTTCTACAGTGTCCATTCCCTGGTCCTGCAGTTCATAGGCTTTCAGTTTGTTGTGCAGGCCGATTCCACGTCCTTCCTGGCGAAGGTATACAATAACTCCCTTACCCTCTTCGGCAATTTTGGACATTGCACAGTGGAGTTGAACACCACAGTCACAACGCTGGCTGCCCATAACGTCACCGGTCAGGCATTCGGAGTGGACTCTGACAAGAACAGGCTCACCCTTTTTAAATTCACCCTTGACCAGTGCAATATGTTCCAATTTGTCAATATCATTGTCAAAGGCGATGGCTTTCCATTCTCCACCATATCTGGAAGGCATGTTTGCTTCGGCTACTTTGCGAACCAGTAGTTCGTTGTTCAGGCGATAGGAAACCAGGTCTGCAACCGTACAGATTTTTATGCCGTGTTCTTTGGCAAACTCTTTCAGTTCCGGCATGCGTGACATGGTGCCATCATCATTCATGATCTCGCAGATGATGCCTGCAGGGCGTAGTCCAGCCAGGCGTGCCAGGTCAACTGAGCCTTCAGTTTGGCCGGTTCTTACCAGTACGCCACCTTTGCGGGCTCGCAATGGAAAAATATGGCCGGGGCTGACCAGATCATTGGCGGAGGAGTTGTCGGCAACAGCGGTCAGGATTGTATGTGCGCGGTCACCGGCAGAAATGCCGGTTGTAACTCCATGCTTCGCTTCGATTGAGACAGTAAAGGCTGTTTCAAATGGCGATGTGTTGTCGCGAACCATAGGACGCAATCCGAGTGCATCGCACTTGTCCGGGGTCAGAGTGAGGCAGATCAGTCCGCGACCGTATTTTGCCATGAAATTGATGGCTTCAGGTGTGGCAGCTTCGGCAGCCATTGTCAGGTCACCTTCGTTTTCTCTGTCCTCGTCATCAACCAGGATGACCATTTTTCCCTGGCGGATATCTTCAATTGCTTCTTCAATACTTGATACTGACATGCTGTAGGTTCCTTTCATATGCACTAAAAATATGGGTTATTTTTTTTGAGTATTCTTTTTTTGATTGTTGACAATCCGTTTAATTTATCACTCTTTGATCTGTGATACAAGAATTTGTATTTTTGCTATTTATGGCTTACAGTCTTAACGAACCTGTCGGTTTTTTATTGTTTTAAGTCTGTTTTAATGTCAGCACGACAGCTTTATTGATCAGCTATATAAAGATGTCAGGGAGTATGGCCATGAAAATTTCTCGCGGTGGTTGGGTGCACAGGTTGCTGGTTGCCCTGGCGCAGAACACATTGAAAGCCGAAAAAGATCTGATCCGCCTTGAGCAGGCGTTAAACAATGCCTACGAAGGTATCGTCATCACTGACGCAGAAGGTATGATCCTAAAAGTGAACCAGGCCTATGCGGATTTTCTTGAGAAAGATATCGTGAATATGGTTGGCAGGCATGTGACGGATGTTGTTGAAAATACCCGAATGCATATCGTAGCCCGAACCGGCAAGGCTGAAATTGCTGAAATTCAAAAAATTAATGGCCATGAGATGATATGCAGCCGTATCCCGATTATTGACAGTGGCAAGCTGGTGGCTGTTGTCGGCAAGGTTATTTTCCAGAATGTGGATGATCTGTTTGTAATGACAGACAGGTTTCGTAGTCTAAAAAAAGAGCTGGAGTTTTACAAAAGCGAGCTGAACAGAAGGCTGGTGGCCAAGTATTCTTTTGCGAATATTTTTGGAAACAGTCAGGAGTTGGAGCAGGTCAAGCAGTTGGGGAAAAGAGTCGCCTGCACCGATTCTACCGTTCTGATTCGCGGTGAAAGCGGTACCGGCAAAGAGCT
>JBGSQR010000409.1:0-8197 GCA_041737975.1 Geobacterales bacterium
CACTGCGTCTGCTGACCGTTATCACTCCATTTACCGGAGCTATGCTGGCCTACGGCATCTGGAAAAACTCCTGGCGATTCACCTTTATTCCACCGATCATTCTGGTGGCCATTTACATGGTCGGTGTCAGGGTTTATCCCGGCATACTGCAGAAATTCAAGGTCGCTCCCAATGAACTGGCCCTTGAAATGCCCTTTATTGAACACAACATAAAGTTCACCCGACTGGGGTATGACCTGGACAAGATTGAAACCATACCCTTTGACGTGGACTCCAAGCTGTCGGCAGCGGATATATCCAGCAACGACGCCACAATCAAAAACATCCGTCTCTGGGACCATGCACCGCTGCTAAAAACATACAGCCAGTTGCAACAGATAAGAACCTACTACAAGTTCTTTGATGTGGACAATGACCGCTACATGGTTAATGGACGCTATTCACAAGTCATGCTCTCGCCCCGCGAGCTGTCCTATAACGATCTACCCAGCAAAAACTGGATCAACGAGCGACTGATATTCACCCACGGCAACGGCCTGACAATGGGGCCGGTCAGCCGCATCAGCAAAGAAGGGCTGCCGGAGTTTTTCATCAAGGACATACCACCGGTCAGCCTGGCTGACATCAAGGTCACCAGACCGGAAATCTACTTCGGAGAACTTTCCAACGAGTATGTCATCGTCAAGACTAAAGTTCCGGAATTCAGCTATCCGACTGCCACCGGAAACATAAACACAACCTACACCGGCAAAGGCGGAGTGGCTATTGACTCTCCCCTGAAAAAAGCAGTATTTGCCGCCCGGTTCAAGACTGAAAAAATCCTGTTATCATCCGATATCACCAGTGAAAGCCGGATCATCTACAACCGTAACATCAACCAGCGCGTCAAGGCTGTAGCCCCGTTTCTACGTTTTGACAGTGACCCATACATGGTCGTGGCTGCAGACGGCAGACTGAAATGGATTATTGATGCATATACCCATTCCAACCGCCTCCCCTACTCCAAACCGATCCAGGGCGGCACCAATTACATGAGGAACTCTGTCAAGGCGATCATTGACGCCTACGACGGCTCCCTGAATTTCTACATCAGCGATCCGACTGATATCATGGCCAAGGCCTATACCAGTATGTTTCCGGGACTACTTAAACCCATGTCCGAAATGCCGGAAGACATGCGCCAACATATGCGCTACCCACACAACTTCCTGCAGCTACAGGCAGCCATGTATACCGCCTATCACATGACCGATCCCAAGGTGTTCTACAACAAGGAAAACCTCTGGCAGGTACCGGCGCTTGGCGACAAACCGATGGAAGCCTATTACACCATCATGAAACTGCCGGGTGAGAAAAAGGAAGAATATATCCTGCTGTTGCCGTTCGTTCCCTCCAAACGGGACAATCTGGCAGCATGGATGACCGCCCGCTGCGATGAACCCAATTACGGCAAAATCAAAGCCTATACATTCCCCAGAGACAGGCTGATCTACGGACCAAAACAGATTGATGCCCGCATCAATCAGGACTCCTTCATCTCCCAGCAGCTGACACTCTGGAATCAGCGCGGATCAGAGGTCATCAGGGGCAGTATGCTGGTTATTCCGATTGAGAAGTCGCTGCTGTATGTGCAGCCGCTGTTCCTGGCTGCCGACAAAGCCGGTCTGCCGGAGCTAAAGCGGGTTATCGTCGCATTCGGGGATCAGGTTGTCATGGAGGACAATCTGGAGTTGGCCCTGCAGAGGCTGTTCGGCAAGGGTAAAGCAGTGGAAGCGGCAATTCTGAATGAATCGACAGCCGGACCAAAAGCATCCGTTGCATCATCTCCACTAGCAAGAGAAGCCATGACTGTCTATGAAAAGGCTGTCAGCTTTCAGCGTCAAGGCAACTGGGCCGGTTATGGTGAAGAGATGAAGAAACTGGAGCAGATCATCAAGCGCATGGCGAATTAGCTACTTGATATGATCAATAAGGAGCAAAACTGATAAGCTGGACTCTTAAAAAAGCAAAGCGTTTAATTATTGCAATTATCGGCTTTACTGTCCTAGCCATCGGCATCGCCATGATCGTACTGCCCGGACCGGCAGTGATAGTGATTCCTATCGGTCTAGGCATACTGGCAACCGAATTCATCTGGGCCCAGAACCTTCTGCACTCGGTTAAAGAGCGCATTTCAAAGATGCGCAGAAAAAGTGACAAATCCTGATAAGAATCTAAAACCAATAGGGCGCTCCGAAAAAGGGAGCGCCCTATAAATTGATTTACTAAATTTTCTCCTCAGGAACAAACAATCTGGCGGCTGCAGCCAGTTGTGGCGGTGACCCCAGTAGCAGCAGCAAGTCGTTATCCTTCAACTCCCAGACCGGGTCCGGGTTGGGAACAACCTCATCATTCCGCTTGATCACCAGGACAGTTGCACCGGACAGATTTCTGATCGTCCCCTTCCGCAAGGTCTGACCCTCCAGCAATGATTCTTTATGAACCCTGTAAGTAGCTATCTCTGCTCCGGACAGATAGCCGCTGATGCCGACCGCATGGCTGTGACGGCGACTCATGGTGCGCAGCATTTCATACCCGTCGCTGCGAACATCGGCAATACAACGCTCGATGTCACTGAGCGGTACCATGTAATTTCTGAGTACTCTGGACAGAATTTCAATGGAAGTTTCGAACTCCTCGGGAATAACCTCATTAACACCCAGTTTGAAAAGCGGCTCAACTTCCAAGATGTATCTGGTTCTGACAATAATATGGGCAGACGGATTCATCTGGCGGGCTGTTGCCGCGACTCTACGGCTGGCGGCGGCATCGGATATGGCTATGACCACACCACGCGCCATGCCGATATGGGCGTGCTCCAGCACCTCCGGCAGGGATGCATCTCCAAAAATTATGTGTACACCTTTTTTGGACTCCTTTTTTACCGTAAACGGATTAGTTTCGATGATTACATGTTTTAAATCCAGGCTTTCCAATGCTCTGGCCAGATTTTTACCATTTACCCCGTATCCGACAATCACAATATGGTCACTCATGGATAACGGTTTTTTATTCTTGGACAGCACTCCCCGGCCTCGGGTCAAGCGCACCGGCAACAGGTCAACAACGTAATTTGCAAACGGCTCGGCGTATTTCAGACATAGCGGTGTCAACGCCATTGTAGCAATCGAGGCGGCCAGAAATATCTGGTAGACTTCCGGTGACAACAGAGAGTATTTGACACCAGCCTGAGAGAGAACAAACGAGAATTCACCGATTTGCGCCAGGGACAGTGCGGCAATAATGGCGATACGCATGGGTACCCCAAGAACCATTGCAGCACCGGTAGTTACAACTGTTTTAACAAGCAGGATAGTAATAACCAGCGAAGTTATCAGTAACGGGTATTTGACCAGGATTTCAGGATCAAGCAGCATGCCGACTGAAATGAAAAACAGGCTCATGAAGGCTTCGCGAAAAGGAATGATGTCGCCCAGGGCCTGGTGGCTGTACTCGGATTCTGAAATAGCCAATCCGGCGATAAATGCCCCCAGAGCCAGCGAAAGCCCAGCCATGGCCGTCAGCCAGGCCGTGCCGAGTCCGATAAAAATAATGGTCAGGATAAAGAGTTCGCGGCTTCTGGTTTTGACCACCTGTATAAAAATCCATGGGACGAGAAACCTGGCTCCGTAATGGGCCGCCAGTACAACAGCCACCGCTTTGGCACCGATGATCAAAACACCACGGATGCCGTCAGCCTCCCCGGCCAGCAGAGGGGTCAGAAGCATCAACGGCACTATGCACAGATCCTGAAAGATCAAAATGCCCATGGCCATTTTACCATGGGGGCTGTCGGCCTGACCGGCATCAATCAGCAGCTTCATCAAGATGGCGGTACTGGAAAGCGATACCAGAAAACCGAAAAAGAGTGACTGGTTCAAGGTAAAATTGAAAGCCATGCTGACAGCAGCTACGACCAGGATTGTCACCAGCACCTGCAGACCGCCACCCCACAACACCAGATGCTTGATCCGCATCAGCTCCTTCAGCGACATTTCAATGCCAATGGTGAACAGCAGCAGGACTACGCCGATTTCAGCCATCTGTTCAACCTGATGGGTGTTCTTGATAAAGGCCAGTGCATGCGGACCGGCCAGCACACCGGTAACCAGAAAGCCGATGATGGACGGAAACATCAACCGGCGGAAAAGTATTACCGTTATCAGAGCCAGCCCAAAAAGAATTTCAATGTCTTTCAATGCTTCATATGGCATGTGCATTCCTTTGAGAGGATTTGAAAAAACACTGGTTATAAATCCCTAACTGATATGGCGGTCCACTCTCAGTTCAAGGTTTCCAAAGGTACATAAAGCTGCCGCCCGACAGCGCATCCATGCCACCGAACATATCGGTCAGACCTTCCCTGGCATCTGCACCGGCATAAATGCTACCTTTGTAACTGCCCGGTCGATAATAGGTTACCACCCGTGCCTTATCATCTCCCACGTTCTTCCTGATCCCAGCAATAACATCATCCAGATAACCGGTTTTATCGATCAACCGGCCTTTAAGCGCCTGTTCTGCCGTATAAATACGGCCGTCTGCCAGTTTTTTCAATTCCACCAGCGACAGCTTGTTGCCCGGCCGCGCCATGATAACATCCAGAAAACGGCCGTAGAGCTGGTCGATAATCTCCTGTGCCAGCTTTTCCTCTTCAGGTGTTGCCCGGCGGAATGGCGACATGATATCCTTCTTGTCACCAGACTTAACGGTCTGCTCCTCCACCCCGATCTTGCCCATCAGCCCCGCCACATTGAACTTCATAATAATCACGCCGATGCTGCCGGTAATGGCCGTAGGATGGGCAATGATCTCATCGGCAGCAGCTGCCACATAGTAGCCTCCCGACGCACCCACACTCATGATGCAGGCATGCACCGGAATCCGCTTTCGTTTTTTAAACTCAGTAATATCATGATGAATGATATCGCTGGCGGTCACACTCCCGCCCGGTGAATTGATGCGCAGTATCAAACCGGCCACATCCTTGTCCTTTTCAGCCTTTTGCAGCGCTTCACGAACCTGGGAAACCATGGATGCAGTGCGCTGCCCCAGCAGGCCGCCGGATTTTTCCTGCTCGGAGATAGTCCCGCTGATGTCCAGCAGCAGAATTTTCTTCGATCCCTCACCTTCCAACACCTGCTCTTCCAAAGGCTGAGATGAAGGGGCAAGGGGCACACTGACAAAAGCACATCCGCCGAGAATTGAGATCAGCATCATGAGTATTACAGCCAGAACGGTTCTTTTCATGTAATTCTCCTTTTTACTTATTACCTTACTCGAATCTCAGCGAAAAGGCGTGCTGCAAAAGCCTACTCAAACCGTTACTATTGAATCATAGCCACCAAAAGGATTTGGATCGTATCTGTCTGCGCACCAGTCGTTTTCCCATTTTTCATTGTCTATGCAGTAGCGGAATCGATAATCCCTGTCTATTGCAAGTTCCACAATTACGACAAAATCGCCGTTTTTCTGAAGTTTCATCGGAGTTGCCTGTTTGTCCCAGTTGTTGAACTCACCAGCCACCGTCACTGTCTCTGCACCCAGCGCACCGTCACTTGGCAAGCGGAAGGTAACTTTGCATACTGCTCTGCTCTTGATATACTGCTTTACTATCCCAGATGATTCTAATTGTTTCATGATTATATTACCTCTCGTTTTATTCAGCCTAGAGATTCCCCGCACTTCAGAGCTTAAAAGGTGACAGGCTACTTATTTTATCAATAAAAAGTAGCCTGTCCCGTTTTTTGTTTTCGGTTACGTAAAAGCCAGTGGGCACCTTTATACGGCTTGTTCAAATGACAGGCAATTTAGTGAGATGCACCGAAACTTCATGCATATAAACCGCCTGGCCAATTATCTCCATTCGTAGCTATAGATTGCCGAGTATCCATTTCCTAAAGAAACCTGAATCGTTCTTTTGCTTCCTGCGCTCCCTTTTTCAATTACCTTTTCCGATGTCAATTTATCTTTCAGGTTTTTGGTGATAAATTTTGTCCCGTCCGGTGCTGAAAAATATACTCCATTAACTCCTTGATTCAGATACACCGTTTGTTGAGGCGGTTTCCAGGAAAGAGAAGAAATTGTGTTTAATTGATAATCCAAGGATGCTTTTTCTCCCGGATTTAAAAACTTGGGAGGGTCTGACCAGATGACTTTATAGGTAACACCGGCAAGCAACTTCTTGGTTTTTGTATCATATCTGTTGTGACTTATTTCAATATCACCTTTTCCACCCTTGTGGGTAACAAGGTCATACATTTTGGAACTTGTCCCTGCCAGCACTGTTTCACGTTTTGCCGACCCATCTTTGAATGAATAGTTAACAAGGCGCCAACCAGAAGTATTGCCAGAAGATTGAGCAAAAGCTGTGCCAGTAAGCATAAAAGTCAATAGAAGCAGAACACATGCTTTCATTGTTAATCTAATTAATTTTAATAATTTGTTTGAGTTTTGCATGCTATTTCTCCTGTTTGGCTCGCTTCAGGGGCAGTGGCCCCCGGCTTTTAAAGGAAAAGGTCATATTTGTCCGGACATCAAAACACCATTACATACATTTGTGCTGGTTATGTCATTGTTGACCTCCTTTTAAATCATTCAACGTAGTAGAAGAACACCTGAAGCAGACGAAGGGAAAACCATATAATTCCTCAAATTTGTGCCGGATGTTCTCATAGGATGGCAGACACTGGACGGCAGCATAAAGGAACCTCTTCGTAACCTCTTAAAAAACATCTGGAGTATCCACACATTCCAGGCGCGGAATTGCACGGCAATCTGCATGGCTGTTACAAAATCAAATTGCGAAAGCAAGAATACCGTCTGGGCTATCTGGTTGATGACGATATTCTAGTTGTTCTTGTGCTTGCCATCGACCGGAGAGAAGACTTGGCAGTTTTTCATGCCGCAATAATGAGGCTGCTAGAGAAATAAGTTTCATCATTTTATTTTTCTCCAACTTTATTATTGGGAATTGTATCAGATTATTCCACTTTCAGCTGACCCCGCATCTTTTTCTAAATCGATCTTTTCCATATTAAAAGTGCCCACACACTTACAGCCAAACACAAGAAAAACCAATTAGTTTTTTCACAGTACTGCCGTTAAAAACACAAGTCAAGCAGACTTAAAACATCAAAAAACACAAGAACCAGCGACTTCCCAAGAATCTGAACGATGAAAATTACTAATCCGCGATTTACTCTGTTCTTTTGCTGACAATATGATATTTACAAACTGATCTACAATCAAAACAGAGACTTGAAAAAAATCAAGTTTGAAAGGATGAAGGGAATGAAGGGGATACAGTGAAACACGCTTGTTATATTTTGTTATCCCCTGTATCCCTGTAAAAACAGCTATTTGATTTGTTATTTAAGACAAACACAGACAAAAGGAGAACAACATGGCCCGTCAAATCTATGTAAACCTTCCGGTTAAAGATCTGAAACTATCAATGGCCTTCTTTGCAGCACTGGGATTTGACTTCAATCAGCAGTTCACCAACGACGATGCAGCCTGCATGATCATCGATGAAAATATCTATATCATGCTGCTTGTGGAGCCATTCTTCCGCACTTTCACTAAAAAGCAGCTCTGCGATGCCAAAACCCAGACCGAGATGTTGGTCTGCCTCTCCTGCAACAGCCGGGCAGAGGTGGACGATACGGTTGCCAAAGCGGTGGCGGCCGGTGGCTGCATTGCACGTGAACCGCAGGAGTACGGATTCATGTACGGCCACTCCTTCGAGGACCTGGATGGCCATATCTGGGAACTGGTCGTCATGCTGGAGGGCAAATGAACCGTCTTAACACAATAACGCCAGTCGGAACCCTTCTGGCGGCACTGGCCATGACTGCCTCAACCTTCATTGCACCGGCATCCGCCGAACCGCCACCCTGCCGGGAGGCAAGCCCGCAGGCCTGCCATGAACAACAGGAGAACCGCTGCCGGTCAGCCATAGAAAGCATGCTACAAACAATGAAGGCAACACCGCTGAAATCGGAACGGGAAAGTAAAGATGTTGCTGAACTAATAACGCGAGTGGAAAAGATGCTGTCTGATAATCGCAGCCGGGGCATTGAAGAATGCCGTTCGTGGGGCGATTTGAACCATATCGTTGTTCACCAGTAGGCAGTTTATTTCCCATTTTTTACAA
>JBGSQR010000411.1:0-7923 GCA_041737975.1 Geobacterales bacterium
ACAAAATCGGTATCCAGACTATTGCCTGTACCGGTAGTGTCTGTAAGATAGCTAAAGAAGGTGAAAGCCTGTTGTTGTTAACATCTGAATTTGAATCAACACGTAAAGGCATCTATGTAATTGGAGGTGCCATATCCCCTGCATATATGAAAATAAGCGAAGGAGCCATTGCTGAAGAGAAACATCCTAACCTGATCTATACAGCAATTAACGATGCTTTCCATGCGATTGAGGCAATAAAGAAAAAACTGAAATAGCACTTGCGAGTTTTCAGTACTACCTTTACATGTCTGTCTGTCCTGATTTTTACAATCGGCAGGCAGACATTTTTTATTAATCAAGGCACTCGTGCACTTCGAGCAAAATTTTATGCTCATCACCAGCTTCATCCCCTTGAAATTTACAAATCGAATGATTAGTTTGTAAATAACAACTTTCCCAAGGAGACTTATTAGTATGTCCAAAACTACCAAGCCGTTTCAGACTGAGGTAAAACAGCTCCTCGACCTAGTAATCCACTCACTCTATTCCAATAAGGACATCTTCCTGCGCGAGTTAATCTCCAACGCTTCTGACGCGATTGATAAGGTCCGCTTTGAATCACACTCAGACGAATCACTACTGGAGAACAATAGCGACTGGAAAATCAAACTCATTGCCGACAAGACAGCTGGAACCCTGACAATCTGCGACAATGGCATCGGCATGTCAATTTCAGAAGTTGAAGAGAATATCGGCACCATTGCCCGCTCTGGCACTAAAGCCTTCATGCAGGCACTGAAAGATAAAGCTGATACTAATAATCCGGAACTGATTGGACAGTTTGGTGTTGGTTTCTACGCATCCTTCATGGTTGCCGATAAAGTCACACTGGAGACCAGAAAAGGCGGAGCAATTGATTCAGGCTGCCGTTGGGAATCTGCCGGTGACGGTGAGTACACTATCGAGAGCTGTAAACGTGAAATACGTGGTACTGAAATAGTTCTGCACCTGAAGGAAGAATTCAAAGAATATCTGGATGAGTGGAAAATACGCTCAATCGTCAAGAAATACTCGGATTATATTCAGTATCCAGTAGTAATGGATATTACACGTTCTGAAGCGGTTAAAGATGCCGATGGCAAACCGATCGAGGGTGCCGGCACCATTGACACAACTGAAGAGCAAACTCTTAACTCCATGAAGGCCATCTGGACACGCTCTAAGAGCGATGTTACAGAAGAAGAGTACCAGGAATTTTACAAGCATATTTCTCATGATTACGACAACCCTTTCAAAACAATTCATTTTTCTGCTGAAGGCATTAGTGAATTTAAAGCTATCGTGTATCTGCCGGCAAAAAAACCATTCGACATGTTCATGGCCGACCGCAAGAAAGGCCTGCAGCTCTATGTCAAACGTGTATTTATAACTGACCACTGCGAAGAACTGATTCCGGACTACCTCCGTTTTGTCAAAGGTGTTGTGGACTCCAGCGACCTGCCTCTGAATGTCTCCCGCGAAATACTGCAGGAAGACGTTCAGATCAAGCGCATCCAGAAGGGCCTGGTCAGCAAAGTTCTGTCAACTCTGGCTGAAGTTAAAGAAAAGTCCTTTGATGATTATGTCAAATTTTGGAAAGAGTTCGGACCGGTTCTTAAAGAAGGGCTTCATTTTGATTATGCCAATAAAGAGAAACTCCAGGAACTCGTTCTCTTTGAAAGTACCAAAACTGATGCAGGGAGCTTCACCAGTCTCAAGGAATATGTTGATCGCATGCCGGAAACACAGCAGGAGATCTACTACATTACCGGTGATCGACGTACCGCACTGGAAACCTCGCCTCATCTGGAAATCTTCCGTTCCAAAGGATATGAAGTACTGTTCCTGACTGATGCTGTTGATGAGTGGGTTGTCCAGGCTTTGACCGAATACAACGAGAAAAAACTCAAAGCAGTAGACCGTGGTGATGTGGATCTTGATAGCGAAGATGAGAAAAAAGAAAAAGAGATCAAGCAGGAAGAGGCAAAGAAAGAGTTCGGCGACATGCTCTCCTTTATCAAAGGCCAGCTTGAAAGCAAAATCAAGGACGTTAGGCTGTCAAAACGCCTGACAGACAGCGCTTGTTGCCTGGTAGCTGACGAGTACGGCATGAATGCCAATATGGAGCGTATCCTAAAGGCCATGAATCAGCCGGTGCCTGAATCAAAACGTGTTCTCGAACTGAATCCAGCACATCCAATCATGAAGGTCATGACCGATCTGTTCAATCAGAACAAGGAAGATGTACGTCTGGCTGATTATGCCGAATTGCTGTACGATCAGGCACTGCTCACAGAAGGGTCGCCGATTCAGGATCCGCTGCGCTTTACGCGTCTGGTCAGCGAACTGATGGTAAAAGCAATCGGTAAGTAATTATTCTTTATTTTAAAATGAAGAGGCCTGCGGAAGTATATTTCCGCGGGCCTTTTTCATTTGAATTCCTGATTTGAAAGGATTAGATTGCCAGACACAGCTACAGGGTATATTGTTAATAATTGAAAAATGCTATAAGCCATCAGAAAAACGAGGATATTGAATGAAATTTGAAGAACTGACATTGCCGGAAACCCTGCAGAGGGGTATTGCCGAAACCGGTTTTGTTGAATGTACACCAATCCAGGAAGGCACCCTACCTATCACGTTAACCGGCAAGGATATTGCCGGACAGGCACAAACCGGCACCGGTAAAACAGCCGCATTCCTGGTCACCATGTTTACCAGACTGCTTAAAAATACAACTAAAGGGAAAAGCCATCCACGCGCACTGATTCTGGCCCCGACAAGAGAACTTGTTGTACAGATTGAGCAGGATGCACAGCTGCTGGGCAAATACTGCGGTTTAAATATTCAGGCTATCTATGGTGGCGTGGATTATATGAAACAACGTAATGCTCTTCAGGAAGGCGCCGATGTAATCATCGGTACTCCTGGACGCCTGATTGATTATCTGAAACAAAAAGTATACAGCCTGAATGAAATTGAAATACTGGTTATTGACGAAGCTGACCGCATGTTTGACATGGGTTTTATTGCCGACCTGCGCTTTATTCTTCGTCGTCTTCCCACATTTGATAAACGCCAGAACTTGATGTTTTCCGCCACGCTTAATCAGCGTGTAATGGAACTGGCCTACGAGTTCATGAACTCTCCTGAAAAAGTATCTGTAACTCCTGAGAAAATGACCGCTGAACGAGTTGAACAGGTCATCTATCATGCCTCACGCAAGGAAAAGTTCCCCCTGTTACTGGGCCTGCTCAGGCGGGACGGTATGGAACGAACTATGATCTTCATCAACACCAAACGTGAAGGTGAATATCTGCATGACCGCCTGAATGCCAATGGCTTCCCTTGCCGCCTCATTTCCGGCGACGTAGATCAGAAAAAACGGCTACGAATACTTGATGACTTCAAGGACGGTAAGCTGCCGATACTTATAGCTACTGATGTTGCGTCTCGCGGACTGCACATAGACGGTGTTTCCCATGTTATAAACTATGATATGCCCCAGGATTGTGAAGATTATGTTCACCGTATCGGACGCACAGCAAGAGCCGGAGCTGAAGGAAAAGCCATATCTCTTGCCGATGAAGACGGTGCTTTGTATCTGGAGGCAATTGAAGAATATATCAAACACAAAATACCGAGCGAATGGGCAGAAGATGAACTGTTTGTTAACGACTATAACCGGGTCGCCAAGCCAAAACATAAAAAGGACTTAAAAAAGGATGGAGCAGCTGGTGGAAAAATTGGAAGTAGACCTCCGTTAAAAAAGAGTCCGGCAATTAAAAAGGCCAGGCCTTCTATCCCACTCTCCTCTCCAAATACAGTTGCCGTTACGGATGGTACTGATCCGGTTAAAAAACGCAGGCGTAGAAAAAAGAAGAAAAGTGTGGATGAGCTAAAGGTAGGGGAACAGCCCAAAGATTAGCTATTGGCTGAAGACACAAGATCCGGACTAGTTTGCGGTGGTGAGATAGATACCGGAAAAAATTAGTGCGATGCCAGTAAGGTGAAACATCTGGAATGATTCACCTAGAAAAAAAACAGATAAAAGTGTTCCAAATACCGGCATCAGGTGCAGAAAAAGCCCAGCCTTATTGGCGCCGATCTGCCCCACCGCCTGATTCCATAATATAAACGCAAGTACTGATGCAAACAGCGCCACATATACTATGCTGGCATAGGTCAGCAAACTGCTGTTCATAAGCAATCCCTGCCACAATTCCCAAACGTAGAACGGTGTCAATACTGCCAAACCAAAGATAATGATTACCGTCAAAAAACAGAGCGGATTTAACTCTGCTGGTCGTTTACGTAGTAGGTAAGTATAAAATGACCAACATACTGCTGCCAGCAGAACCCACAGATCACCACGATTAACAGTTAATGAAGTCAGCAACTGCAAATCTGCGCGACAGATGATAGTAATAACACCGGCTAATGAAATCATTACACCTACAGTCTGGCGCCTGGAAAGAGAAGTACCGCCCAATAACCAGGAAAATGCCACTATCAGCACAGGGATATTGGAATTTATCAGTAGAGCATTGGTAGCTGTAGTTGTTTGCAAGGCAATGTAGATAAATGTATTAAAACAGGCAACACCAAGCAGCCCATAGACTGCCATAAGCTTCCAGTGTCGTTTCAATAACGGCCATTGCTCTCGCAGATATGGATATGAAAATGGCAATAGAATCAGCAGCGCTCCGAACCAGCGCCAAAAAGCCAGACTGATGGGGGGAATGCTGTTATGTACTGCACGTCCAACTACAAAGTTAATTGACCAGAAAAGAGTTGTAAAAATGAGCAGGAGGTGGGGAGAGCCTGGGATTTGCATTTAAAATACCTTTAAAAATTTAAACCGTTTTCAAGAACACCATCTTACAATTGATCTCATCGAAGCACAGGCTCATCCAGCACAATCAGATATCCATCAGGGTCGAAACACCACATCTCTTTAATACCATATGGCTTAAGTTCCAGAGGATACAAAATTTCCAACCCCTCTTCCAGTATGGCATCACTGATTCCTTCAATATCCTTAACCTCAAAATGCAGTGTAATCCCAACCCCGCGAGGAAAAATAGTCAACCTGTTTTCAAGTACAGGATGAGCACGGATAACATCCTGCTGTTCAACAAAAATAACAGCTATGCCATCCAAATCGAGAATCAAATGTTCTGGAGCCCCCTGTGCAGTCAATGAATGCTGCAACGGCAGCTCCAGGACACCTGCATAAAAAGCTTCCGTTACAAGTAAGTCAGTAACTGAAATCTGTATAGAATGGCTGGCATGGTGGCTTTTCATCAAAAACCACCAAACCACATTGTTAAATATCCGGAAAGCCTGGACAGCAAATCAAAGAAGATCAAAACACCGACCAGCATCAGGAATAGACCGGTAAATATTTCAAATAAGCGAATGAACTTTTTAAACCGATTGAACAACAACAGAAAACGGTGCATTGCTAATGATGAAAGCAGAAAGGGGATTCCTAAACCAAGAGAGTAAAACAGAAGAAGCAAAATTCCCTGGTTAATACTTTGTTCAGTTGCAGCAAGCGCAAGAATAGATCCCAGTATAGGTCCTATACAAGGTGTCCAACCGGCTGCAAAGATCAGACCGACAAAAAAACTTCCAGCATAGCCTGCCGGTTTATTATGAATTGTGATCCGTTTTTCACCTAACAGTATACCTATGGGAATCAGACCTGTTATATGAGCACCAAAAATAAAAATTAAAACTCCGCCTATCTTTCTAAGAAGCGGCATATTTTGGCTCAAAAATGAACCTAACAAAGTTGCAGAAGCCCCTAAAGATACAAAAACGACGGTAAAACCCAATACAAAACAGAGCGAATGAAATATCGTCTTTTTCCTGACAAGGTGTGAGGGATGTTCATATTGAAGATCTGCAAAGGAAAGGCCAGTGATATAAGTAAGATAGGATGGTATTAAAGGGAGTACACAAGGCGAAAGAAATGAAAGCAATCCGGCAATAAATGCGCCTAAGTAGGTAACTTCCTGGCTATGCATAAATTAGTTATATTCCATTTAATTCATCATTTTAGTAATATAGGCGACAACTTCTGCATCATCCCATTTTAGTGGACCAATAACTTTCTTTACAATAATTCCTTTAGTATCAATAAGAAAAGTCTCTGGCACTCCAGTAACACCATAAATTGCGGCAGCTTTTCTATCTTGGTCTATATATGCAGGCAGTGTAAAACCAGTACCGGCAAAAAACTTTTCAACGTCTGCTTTTCCGCCCTCATCTATTGAAACAGCAAGCATCTGAAAGGGTTTACCTTCCATCATCTTATTCAGTTTCATCATGGAAGGAATTTCTTCACGACAAGGTGGACACCACGTTGCCCAGAAGTTAAGCATGACAACCTTACCTTTTAAATCTGAAAGTTTTTGACGCGATCCATTTAAAGAGGTGACAGTGATATCAGCAGCAGCCTTGTTCTGTGAAGCCCCACCAGATGCTCCTGGCATTTGTTTATCCTTACGATCACAAGCAATAAGAGTCAACGAAACTAAAAATATTAGATGGTAAACGAGCTTTTTCATTTTCACCTCAATAAAAAAACAACAGGTTGTCGACAGATTTCTTAGCGATTGCGTACAAGAATATAGTCTGCAAGTTCAAGAAGCGCATCTTTAGCCGGACATGATTTAAACATTTCCAAATGGACTCTGCAGTTTTCAATATAACGTTGCGCACAAATTACAGTATAGTCAATACCACCGTAACGGTTTACCAGCTCAGACACCGCTTTAAAATCTTCTGGAGTCATATCTTCTTTTTCAATGACAGCAGTGATCAGTGCATACTCTTCCTTGCTGCATTGGCGCAGAGTATGAATTAGTGGTAATGTCATTTTCCCTTCTTCCAGATCATGACCAATACTTTTACCAAACTCTTCTTCTGTTGCCACATAATCAAGCGAATCATCCATAAGCTGAAAAGCCATCCCCAACTCCATACCAAAATTCGATAGGGCTTGCTGTTCTGCTTCAGAAACACCGCCAAGAACAGCACCAGATTCGCAAGCAGCAGCCATAAGTATGGCTGTTTTAGCACGTACTACAGAGAGATAACGTTCTTCCGTCAACTCAACATCACCAGCACAGAGCAGCTGCATTACTTCACCCTCTGTAATGAGTGTTGTCGCACCGGAAAGTATCCTCAAAATATCCATGCTACCTACTTCAACCATCATGGAAAATGATTTAGAAAAAAGATAATCACCTATCAATACAGAGGCCTCATTGCCCCAAAGGGTATTAGCAGAAGCCAGACCACGTCGTAACGTAGCGCTATCAACAACATCATCGTGAAGCAATGTGGCGGTGTGGATAAATTCAATCACACTACCAATTGTAACGCCTTTATCACCTTTATAGTCACAAAGCTTGGCAGCAAGTAAAAGCAGAGCCGGGCGGACGCGTTTACCACCGCTGGAAAGCACATATTCACCAACCCGACGAATAAGAGGAGTATCTGATTCAAGGTATTTAAGAAATTTTTGTTCGACGATTTTAAGGTCTTCGCCAATAAGATTATATACAGTCTGCATAAAAGATCCTTTGAGGATAAAGATTTTACATACTAGATGAATTAAAAATGGTTTGTCAAAACATTTATGGCCGTTGATAACGCTCGTTTTCTGGCCTTAGAGCTAATAAATTACATTATTCAAACATTATATTATTTACCCTGTAACTCCTGTTGTTTTAGCTGATTAACGACAGATTCCAAATCAACAGAAAGTGCAGCCGGAATAACTGTATCAATCTCATTTATGGACCTACCGATCAGCCGTTTACTCAATTCACGAAACAGAAGCAACTCATGAGCAAAAAGTTCGTTAAAGTTAAATCGTAACCCGTC
>JBGSQR010000441.1:0-4084 GCA_041737975.1 Geobacterales bacterium
CCAATCTGGCCCGTTACGAGGGTGTACGTTTCGGACACCGCACCGAGCAGGCCGAAGGCTTAATCGACATGATGACTAAAAGCCGCAGCGAAGGTTTTGGCGCAGAAGTTAAACGCCGCATCATGCTCGGCACCTATGCCCTCTCTTCCGGTTATTATGACGCTTACTACGTCAAGGCCCAGAAGGTCAGGACGCTGATCATGCGCGACTTCATCCAGGCTTTCAACGGTGTGGACATGATTCTGACACCGGTTGCACCAACTCCGGCTTTCAAAATTGGCGAAAAAATCAATGATCCACTACAAATGTACCTGTCGGACATTTTCACCATACCTGCCAACCTGGCCGGTACCTGTGCCATGTCCATACCGGCCGGTTTTTCCGGTTCCGGCTTGCCAATTGGATTACAGCTGATCGGAAAACCTTTTGGCGAAGAGTCAATTCTGCGTGCCGCCCATGCTTTTGAACAGGCAACCGACTGGCACAAGCAAACTGCCCGGATCTAATCCAGTTCTAGATCAAGGATGCAGTCAAGGCGGCGAGGATTGAGGCGACGAAGGCGTACACGCAGTACGTTGAGGAGCCGAAGACGAGCCAACGAAGAGGGCGCCTTGATATGGAACTGGAATAATTTTCTACTTGCGGAGTTAATCATATGAAGTACCAACCAGTTATCGGACTTGAAGTCCATGTTCAGCTTAAAACCGATTCTAAAATATTCTGTGGCTGCTCTACAAAATTCGGTGCGGAGCCAAATGCCCATACCTGCCCGGTCTGCCTGGGGCTGCCCGGTGCCCTGCCGGTGCTGAATAAAAAAGTAGTCGAATTCGCCATCAAGGCCGGCCTGGCAACAAACTGCTCCATTACACACCGCAGCATTTTTGCCCGAAAAAACTATTTTTATCCAGACCTTCCCAAGGGATACCAGATCAGCCAGTTTGAAGATCCAATCTGTCAGCGCGGCTGGCTTGATATCGTATTGGATGGAGAAACAAAGCGCATCGGTATCACCCGTATCCACATGGAAGAGGATGCTGGCAAACTGGTGCATGGAGATGTATCCGGACTGGGAGAAGGCTCCGGAGCCGACCTGAACAGGGCCTGTACACCATTATTGGAAGTTGTATCCGAGCCAGATCTTCGTTCATCTGACGAAGCAGTTTCCTATTTGAAGCAACTCCACCAGATTGTGACCTGGCTTGGCATCTGTGACGGCAACATGGAAGAGGGCAGCTTCCGCTGTGATGCCAACGTCTCGGTCATGCAGGTCGGGGCAGAACAATACGGTACCCGAGCAGAAATCAAGAACGTCAACTCGTTCAAGTTCGTTAAGCAGGCCATTGAATATGAAATTGAACGCCAGATTGATCTGATTGAAGACGGCGGCACGGTTGTTCAGGAAACTCGCCTGTTCGACCCGAATAGTGGCAAGACCCGTTCCATGCGCAGCAAGGAAGAGGCCCACGACTACCGATATTTTCCGGATCCTGATCTGGTACCGCTGGTAATAGATAGCGACTGGATCAAACGTACCCATTCTGAAATGCCGGAGTTGCCTGAACACCGACGCCAGCGTTTCATCACTGAACTCGGCATACCCGAATACGACGCCGAGGTATTGACCGCAAACCGTGCTTTGGCAGAATACTACGAAGAGTGTGTGGCATTCCACCACAATGCTAAGGCAGTTTCTAACTGGGTCATGGGAGAGATCACCCGTGCGCTGAATGAATCCGGGCTCTCCATCGATAACAGCCCGGTAACTCCACGTCTGCTGGCAGAACTGCTGCGCTTAATTGACAACGGCACCATTTCCGGCAAAATTGCCAAGACCGTATTTGATGAAATGTGGATCAGCGGCAAAGAGCCAAAAACCATCGTTGAAGAAAAGGGACTGGTTCAGGTTTCAGACAGTGGTGCCATTGAGCTGATTATTGATGAGATTCTGGCCAAAGAAGCGGGGCAAGTGGCCGAATACCGCAGCGGCAAGGACAAGCTGTTCGGTTTTTTTGTCGGACAGGTCATGAAGGTCAGCAAAGGCAAGGCTAACCCGGCTGTTGTCAACGAATTGCTGCTGAAAAAGCTGCAAGGATAATTAACCACCATTTCATTCAGGTTCCGACCAGGAGTAAAAAATGGGCAAAAGCGTACTAATAGTCGATGACTCCCTGTTCATTCGAAATATACTGCGTGGCATCCTGGAGGAGAACTCCTACACCGTTATCGGAGAAGCTGCCAGCGGTATTGACGCAATGAAGAAACTACACTTCGAAAAGCCCGATATCATCCTGCTGGACATTATCCTGCCAGACAGCAACGGGCTCGACCTGCTGGAATCCATCATCAAAACGAAACCACATTCCCAGGTCGTAATCTGCTCCTCCATCGGTACAGAACCAATGATCCAGAAAACCCTCGACATGGGAGCGAAAGCCTTTATTCAAAAACCATTCACTCCCGAGCATGTAGCCGAGGTACTGTCACGCCTGGAGAGCTGACCATGGATCTCTCCAAATACCTTGACCTGTTTGTATCCGAATCTCGCAACCACATCAAAACCTTTGACGAACTGATTGTCAGTCTTGAAAAAGATAATAACGACCCTGCCATTATCAACGAACTTTTCCGGCACATGCACTCCCTAAAGGGTATGGCTGCCACCATGCAGTTTGGCCCTGTCAGCAACCTGGCCCATCTGCTGGAAGACCTGCTTGGCAAAATCCGGGACAACCAGCATTCCTTTAGGGCAGAAACAGCGGATCTCCTCCTGGAGGGAAATGACCTGCTCTCTGCCATGATTACCTCTATCGAGAGTAGTGATAATTCTCTGATGCCTGACCCCGCATCGCTTGCCAACCGACTGGCTGCAGCAATATCCGGCCCTTCACAACCAGCCAGGCAGCCATCTGCACCAGATGTGCATGACGATATACTGGACTCGCAACACCATCAATTCAGGCAGACTGATGTACTTAAAAGTATACGGATCAAAACAGAGACCCTGGATCGCCTGGTAAACATTACCGGGGAACTTTACACCACGCGCCATCAACTGGCTGATTGTTCAAATAAACACCCTGCAGTCGGACTTCAGGCACCCATGAAACAGCTCTCCACCCTATTGCGCGAGTTAAGGGATGTGGTCCTGCAGGCCCGCATGCTGCCCTTTGTCTATGTGGCAGAGCGCTTTCCACGACTGGTACGTGACCTGGCCCGTTCACAAAATAAAGATGTGGCCTTTGATGTAATTGGCAAGGACATTGAGCTTGACCGGGGGGTTCTGGAGGAAATCACCGAACCACTGATTCATATACTGCGCAACGCCATTGATCACGGCATGGAAACTCCCAACGAACGTATTCAAAGCAACAAACCAGCCCAGGGCAACATATCCATATCAGTACTGAGGGACAAAGACCACGTCACCATTGCCATTGCCGATGACGGCAGAGGCATGGACCCAAAACAGCTGACAGACCAAGCTGTCGAAAAGGGTATTCTCAGCACCGAAAAGGCAGCGAAACTCTCACCCCAGGAGGCCTTCCAGCTGATCTGCACTCCCGGTTTTTCCACTGCCAAAGAAATCAGCAATGTATCGGGACGGGGAGTCGGAATGGATGCAGTAAACAGTTCCATTCACAATCTGGGTGGATCAATGACCATAGATTCACGCAAGGGATCCGGCAGTATCTTCTTCCTGAAACTTCCTATCTCCGTATCCATAATCCACGCACTGCTGGTCATAATCAAGGGCCAGACCGTTGCCTTTCCCGTAAACACAATTGACCGCACGCTTGAATTGCAGCATAAGGATATTTTTGTTGAGGGCGACCGCCAGGTTTTTTCGCTGAAAGATCAGACCCTACCTCTTTACAATTTCAATCCAGCTGAAAACCGGTCCACCAAAACGCCACTTGGTGAATATATTCCTGTTGTTGTCAGCGGACTGTATTCACAACCTTTCGGTGTGGCTGTCGATCAGATCATCGGACAACAGGAAATTTTTATCAAACCTCTCGGCAAACCGCTTTCCCATCTTCGCAGCTGCACCGGTGGTGCAGTTGCCGGTGACGGCAGCATTATC
>JBGSQR010000469.1:0-3824 GCA_041737975.1 Geobacterales bacterium
GATGGCCGCTGCTGATTCGTGCGGGATGATCGGGCATTGCCCGGAGATGCAGAAGGTCTTTGCAACGATCAGGAAAGTGGCGCCATCCGAGGCGTCTATTTTTGTTTCCGGTGAGAGCGGTACCGGTAAGGAACTGGTTGCGCGTGCCATTCATGATGCCAGTAACCGTAAAAACGGGCCCTTTATTGCCATCAACTGCGGGGCTATTCCGGAAAATCTGCTGGAGTCTGAATTTTTCGGTCACGAGAAAGGCGCTTTTACCGGTGCCCATGCCACGGTCAAAGGTAAACTTCAATTTGCCCATAAAGGCACACTTTTTCTGGATGAGATAGGGGAATTGCCGCTGAATCTGCAGGTGAAACTACTCCGTTTTCTCCAGGAGGGAATTATCCAGCGGGTAGGTGGGCGTGAAAATATAGAGGTTGACACCCGCGTCATCAGTGCCACCAATGTGGACATCAATAAAGCGATCAGCGAAGGCAAGTTCAGGGAGGATCTCTATTACAGGGTCGGTATTATTACCCTGAACCTGCCGCCCCTGCGTGATCGTGGTGATGACATAACGGTCCTTTCCCATTGCTTCCTGCGCATGTTTAACCATGAAAACAACAAGAAGGTCAAACGCTTCAGTCCTTCAGCGTTGAAATTCCTGAAAAATCACGAATGGCCAGGCAATGTGCGTGAGCTGCGTAATCGTATTCAGCGCGCTGTTATCATGTGCGAAGGGACAATTGTGGAGCCGGAAGATCTGGGGTGCGAGGTTGATGCTGCAAGTACCCAGGACCAGGCTCCAAAAAATGTTTCGCTGAGAGAAGCCAGAGACAAGGTTGAGGCTGAAATGATCTCTATGGCTCTGGAAAATCAGAGTGGTAATATTGTCAAGGCTGCTGAGGAGCTTGGTGTTACCAGGCCCACACTGTATGACCTGATGAAAAAGCATGGCTTAAGTGATGGCATTCGTCGTTCGGAAGCAGGTCAATAACTTATGACAGATACTGCTAACAACAAGGCCGGTTTTTATCGATATATCCCTTTTGCTGTTTTTATGGCCTTTATCGGTCTGGATGAATTGCTGCGATTTCTGGCCGGCAAGGGTTTTTTTACACTGACAGAAACAACGCTCTACTATTTGTACCCGGTCAAGGCACTGGTTGTTGGATGGCTGCTGTATTTTTTCCGACATCACTACAGTGAGCTGTCACTCAAGGACCTGAAAAATATTCCTGAAACAGTTGCAGTTGTTCTGACAGGTATTATTGTATTTGTCCTCTGGATCAATATGGACTGGACCTTTGCCGCATCAGGTAGTCCAAAGGGGTATAATCCTCTGCTGTTGCCGGAAGGCGGGATACGCATATCCATGACACTCTTCAGGGTGGCTGGAGCCGTAATTGTTGTACCGATTATGGAAGAGCTTTTCTGGCGATCATATCTGATCCGCTATCTGGTCGGGAGCGATATTGAAAAGGTTGCTATCGGTACATTTACCTGGTTTTCTTTCCTGGCAACCGTTGTCCTGTTCGGACTGGAACACCATTTCATTTTCGCCGGTATGATGGCCGGTGTCGTCTATAATCTCATTCTCTATAAAACCCGCAGTCTGGTACAATGCATACTTGCACATGCTGTTACTAACCTCGCCCTGGCAGTATACGTTATCTCAACTAACAAGTGGTATTTCTGGTAGTTATGATTCAATCCCTCTTCAAAGCTGTTGGCAATATGAATAGACGCCGTTCAGTCAATAATTGTTCCGTTGATCTGGTGCGGGCTCTACCGTTTGAGGAGCGTAAGGGGCGTCTGTTCCTGGCTGGTGATTTACATGGCGAGTTTCATGCTTTAATGTCAGCTTTGCATGCGCTTGAGTTTGATTTTGAAAATGATCTGGTATTGCTTGTTGGAGATATTCATGATCGCGGTCCAAATTCACCAAACTGTCTTGATTTGCTGCAGGAGTCGTGGCTGCTTTCAATTATCGGGAATCATGAGTGGATGCTGCTCTCTGTTGTCAGGGAAAACGGCGAAATCAATACCAGGAAAGAGGCCGGACTGGATACTTTTATTGCCAATGGCGGAGAGTGGATTCTGGACAGGCCGATGAAAGAGCGACTCAGATGGAGAAAGCTGCTTTTGGATCGTGTGCCGCTCTATTGGATGCTGGAACGCAAAGACAAGCATAAAGTCCTGGTTTGTCACGCTGAACCTTCTGCAGGCTATCTTGCGGATGTAATTAATGTTAAAAACCGAAAAATCAATATACTCTCGCTGCACGATGATTCAACAATCTGGGGACGAAATCTGCTTTATAATGCTGCCAAGGATTATCTCAGCCCTGATATAAAAAAGCAGCTGCTGCCGCCAGTGGATGGAGTGCTTTTTGCCGTTCATGGCCATTCCTATGTAAAAACAGCAGCCTGGGTTAATAATCAACTTTTTATAGATTCCGGAGCTGCTCTTGGTAAAAAGCTGACTCTGGTTGATATGGATCATGTTATTCCAGGCATGTGCAATGGGATTTATGCCTGGAATATTGCAGAGGAAAAGCTTATGGAATGCGAGTCAATGAGGCTTTGGCCAAGTTAGTTCTTTAAATAAATAGTTGTTCTTCACGCCATTCAGGCAGAATTATCTACCCAAACGGATAAGATTGTGATAAATATATCGCTTCACAATAAGCGCTCTTAGCTCAGCTGGATAGAGCAACGGCCTTCTAAGCCGTAGGTCGCACGTTCGAGTCGTGCAGGGCGCGCCATAAAAAAAAACAAGGACTTAGGCAATTTGCTTAAGTCCTTTTTTTATTTTTAGCAGGGTGGGGGGGACAGCTATAATTCAAATTAAAAGGGTTTAGAATTGATCTAAATCTAGGGTGAAGTCACCAGTATGACGGAGATATTATCTTTACCGCCATTTCCATTGGCAGCATCAATAAGTTGTTGGACCAGCGTGTCCAGGCAGGCTTCCTTGTTTGCGAGAATGGTTTCGAGTACAGAGTCACTAAGCATATCGGTCAGTCCATCGGAACAGATCAGTAGTAAATCTCCCTGTTTGATTTCAGAAATGCTGAAATCAGGATAAGGCGGATCTCCACACCCGACGGACTGGGTCAATGTATGAAATTGCTTTTTGGGGATCTCGCCAAGGGAAATGCCGCTTGCCAGCAGTCGGTCTCCTACTGTGTGGTCATGAGTCAGACGCTTGAATTTCTTGTCTTCCTGTTCAATTGGAGAATCGGCCTGCAGTTTTAATCGGTTTTTAAATAAATAACACCGGCTATCTCCCGCATTAACGATATAGGCCACATTGTCCCGTAAAACCGCAGCTACCAGAGTCGTTCCCATTCTGTTAAGAGTCGGGCTTGATTGAGCTTTGGTAAATATCTCCCAGTGAGCGGCATTCATGGCGTGGAACATCAGCTCAAAATAACCGTCAACTGCGGTGTGTGCGATGTTTGCACGCAATATTTTATAGACAGTTTCAACAGCAAGGTGACTTGCTACCTCTCCTGCATTATTTCCGCCAATGCCATCGGCGAGCAGGAATATACCCAGATTTTCATCAGTTTTGATGTAATCTTCGTTATTCTTTCGGACAAGTCCGGGATGAGTGGCGTGGGCTGAATTCATGTAGTTGTTATTGGAGTCTGGGTTGACAATGAAACTGATAAATGGATTTTGCATAGGAACCTTTATCGGGCGTCAGATTCCTGTCAAAGGTTGATACAGTCACCACCGGTTCTACGTGGACCGTAATGCCGTTAACAATGAACTCGTGACAGGGCAACTCCTTTTCAATTCTTTTCTTTACGAAGAGGACTCCTGAGATAT
>JBGSQR010000579.1:0-3472 GCA_041737975.1 Geobacterales bacterium
GATGGCCATTTCGCCTAATTCGTTTTTGAATTCCATTTTGCTCCTCCTGAACTCTTGATGATTTCAGGATAGCGCCAAATGCTATGAAAGGTATTTGATGTGGATCAACAAAACAAAGGAAAGTATTGCGGAGAGAAAAAAGAAAAGGCCGGTAAAAACCGGCCTCCGGGAGAGCATAAAACTAGCGAATTACTTCTTGGGTTTCGGTTTTTCCAGCGCGCCATCGATACGGGGCTGTTTGATCTTGAACTCCAGATATTGAATGGCTTTGTGATATTTTTCAAGACTGACCACGCCGTAAAACGCCTCCAGCGATTCCAGAACGTGTTCTTCGGCACTTTCATTCCCAAACCCATCACCCTCGGCAAAACCGCGCAGGTAATTGAGAATATGTTTCTGGTCATCCAATGTTTTCAGACGGTCAGGTGCTGTCAGGAACAGAATATATCGGGCAACATCCTGCAAATCCTCGACCAGCTTCCTTTCTTTCAGCAGTGACTCCATAACT
The DNA here is from genome assembly GCA_041737975.1 of Geobacterales bacterium. Classification (GTDB taxonomy): domain Bacteria; phylum Desulfobacterota; class Desulfuromonadia; order Geobacterales; family Pseudopelobacteraceae; genus JBGSQR01. The sequence continues at coordinate 509 of JBGSQR010000579.1, forward strand.
GTCGCCAGACTGCCCCTCTCTGCATAATTCAGGTTCCTGTTTTCCACATAAAACTTCATATGCTTCAGTGCAGCCACACGACTGGCGTAATCCCCTATTTTGAAAAGCAGCAGGTATGAGGCCTGAATCATCAGGGCTTCATCCTCGCCATTCATCAGAAAACAGCGCAGCATCAGGGCAATTTTCTCTCTGGCTGAGGCACTGACGCCATCCCCATCAATTCTTCCCTTGATCTGCTCCAGCAGTTCCATTTTATTGGCATACTCACCATATTTAATCCTGATGATATGCTCGCGCACTTCAGTATCGGTGGTGGACTCCCACAACTCTTCCATGGCCTTGGCAATGCGCTGGCAGATAATATTAATCTTTTCTTCGCGGGTCGGTTCATTGCGGTTCCAGTAATCCGGATAGGTATCCAGAATCGTATCCACTTCTTCGTTAATACGGATCTTATCCAGTACAAACCTGAAATAGGTCAGCATTTTCAACTGATAAACAGCACCACCTTCATTTAGCGGACGCAAAATATCTTCCAGAAAATACACATTCAGACCGGAAATACCGCTGCAGAGGTAGCGATAAACCGCTTCACCCTTTTCAACCTGTTTTTCAATAAATTTCTGGCGTAAAACAGCACCAAGCTGTGTAGTAGCTACTTTTTTGAAGAAAACACTCAACAGGTTGCAGGCATGATGCTTGATACTGAAATCCGCATCGTCGGAGAGCACGATATCCAGACAGCCCTCAAATATTTTGACCTGTTCCTGCTCATCCTTGGAGGCATCAATATACTCTTCAAGAATGGAGATAATTTCAGTCATGTGGGCGCGGTTACGGCTGTTTAGCAGCACCATGAACGTATCGCGCAGACTGTTGGAATCAAGAATACCGAACAGAAATTTAACAGCAGAGTTACGATGGGAGCCACCCTTGCCACCACCGGACTTGAGCAGTTTCAAAATACTTTCGCCCGGATCTGCTACCCAGCCCGGCACGAGAGTTTCCATCATCACTTCAGCTTTTCTGCGAACCCGCATATCAAGATCGTGTATGAAGTGCTTGGCCAGATCAATCTTGAAGTCACGGGGAGCAGCTGATGCATCCATAATATCAAAAGCCGTGGCCTTGTCCCTGGAGGAAAGCTGGGCAATATCTTTCTTGGCCTTGGATGAGTCATTGATTTTAATGTAGAAATTGATTATGTCTTTGACAGATATTTCCGCCTCAGCGCTCATTGCATTTTTCCTTCCGCTGTTTTTTGCGCATAATATCATATCGTGCGCCAAGAGCAACTGTCTGTTTTAAAAAGAGGCTTTTAATTTTAATTTGGCACCAGAGGAGTAATCATGAAAAGTTCCCTATTTTCTCTTTTCCTGCTCATTATTGCATCAAATACGGCCATTGCAGCCGGTAAAAACATTACCTTTTTCTCGGATGGAGCCCATGTGGAAATTGAAAGCAGCGCTTTAAAAGGCATTGCAGATATCAACCTGCCAGGCGGCATGCTGGAAAACAGCCTCCGCATCAAGCCGGTTGGCAACACGACAATCAAGCAGGTCGATCTGTTGCCTGCTCGGGTCGATGTAAAAAGAGTCAAAGAGATCGAAACACTGGCAGAGCAGAAAAGTAAACTGGAGGATCGCTTAAAAGCCCTGGAAACTCGTGAGGACATTTTCAAAGCAGCGGCTAAATCGCAGAGCGGAAAAGCTCCGCGCAAAACCAAAACAAATCCGGACCCGATGCAGGCGATCCGCCAGGGGACCGAATACGCCATAGCCCAGCTGGAGTCAGTCTACACAGCCAGACGCAAAACAGAGCAGGAAATCCGCCGGGTGGATGCAAAACTGGCCGCCCTGAAAAAGAACGGTACAACAGTTGAGGCTGTGGCCCGCGTGACAGTTACACCTAAAAATGGTCATGTCATTGCCACCTATGCCCTACCCGGTTTTCCCTGGACACCGGCTTACGATCTGCGGCTGAACAACGACGGCATCGCCCTGTTGACCATGTCCGGCCAACTGCCATCCATATTCAGTGGTTACCAGCTAAAGGCCTCTGCTGCATCACTTTCAGACACCTCAGCAGTTGCCATCAAGGTTGCTAACGGTTCGTCAACCGCAAAACTGGCTGATTACCGCCTTCCGGTAAAAGAAGAGAGTTTCGGCAGCGGTTTGACCTCGACTTTTTCATGTATTCTGTCAAACCAGTCTGCGACCTATCTACCACCTGGGGAAGCATCGGTCTACCGCAGGGGGGACTTTTGGGGAAAAGTAAGATTTGAGGGAATTTCTTCCGGCAGAAGCCGGAAGGTGTCGTCAGGCAGTGACTAGGGAGCAGGATCTTTAATTATTTTGATTTTACCAGTCCCTAGTACCTAGTCACCAGCTCCCAATCACCGAATTTCACCTTGATTTTACGCTAAAAATCAATTACTGTTCACACCATGAACAGCCAAAAAGAATGCAACACAGATGACATCAACGCCTTTCAACTTCTCTCCGAAGTTTCCGACGAACAGCCGGTTTCCCAGCGTGAGTTGGCCAAACGACTCGGCATCGCCCTCGGTCTAGTCAACTCCTACATCAAAAACTTTGTCGCCAAGGGCTATATCCGCATCAAGAGCTACCCGCGCAACCGTTACGCCTACCTGCTGACCCCCCAGGGCATTGCAGAAAAGGGTCGCATGGCCTTTCAACACGCCCATTACTTCACCAGCCTGTATACGGTGACACGCCAGGACTATCTGCAGCTCTTTAAACGCCTGTCTGCACAGGGCATCACCCGGGTCTCATTCTGCGGAGTTGACGAAGTGGCGGAAATAGCATGGCTTTCTCTACGTGAGGCAGGTCTGGAACTGGACGCGGTCATGGATGACCGGAACATCGGCAAGGACTTCATGGGGCGCAACATCGTCAGCTTGAACCATGGCATCCTGTCCGGCAGCCACCACATTATCATCAC
>JBGSQR010000620.1:0-7955 GCA_041737975.1 Geobacterales bacterium
AGAACTTTGTAGAAACCATGCTGCGCCTTGCATCCGAGAAGGATGAACTGGCAGTTGTAGATGACCAGATCGGCTCCCCTACCTGGACGGTAGACCTTTCCAGGGCAATTATTTCTTTGCTGAAAAACAGCTGCTGTGGGATTTATCATGCTGCCAATAATGACTTTTGTTCCTGGAATCAGTTTGCATGCGCTATTTTTCACGAAACCGGTCTCAAGGTTAAGGTAAACAGTATGACTACAGAACAGTTGAATAGACCTGCAAAGCGACCACTTTACTCCACTCTTGATTGCAGTAAGCTGTCAAAAGACACTTCATTTGTTCCACAGCATTGGCGTGATGCATTAAAAGCATATCTTTTGCTTCGGTCTTAGTATTCAATTGTTTTGTTTCTCCCGGAAGCCAATTAATAATTAAACAAGGAGATGTGTTTTTTATGGAACGTGGTGAACGCCCCTGGGGTTCGTATTGTGTACTTGAGGAAAACAGCAGTTACAAAATCAAGCGTATTGAAGTCTTGCCAGGTCAGAGGCTTTCTTTGCAGAAACACCATCATCGTAGTGAACACTGGATAGTTGTATCCGGAATTGCCAAAGTTACATGTGGCGAGCAGGTGTTCTTTGTTAATGTTAACGAGTCTACTTTTATTCCCATCGGACAAAATCATAGACTGGAAAATCCAGGCAAGATAACATTGATTATCATCGAGGTGCAGAGCGGAGAATATCTTGGAGAAGACGATATTGTACGCTTTGACGATGATTATAACCGCTGCGATATTGCAGATTCAAAATAAGGATAAGATGAGAAACAGCAGGTTTATTTCATTGATTATTTGTACTTTAGTGGCAACACTTTTGTTGAGCTTAAGCGGTTGTGCTTCCTCTTCTAATACTGTGATTGATGAGGAAATAGTCACAAATCAGAAGCCGATGGCTCTGTATAACTCTTTGATTGTCAAGGATTTTGAATTAAAAAGTGAACTGTATAGCAGTGAGCAGTCTTCCAGGGTTGGAGAGCGGGAACAACGCTATGCAAAAATTCCTGCGCAACTTGCTGAACTTGTCAAGCGCTACGTAGTTTCCAAAAACATCTACAGATCTGTTGAGCGTGATGGCACTGCTTCGGCAAAAACACTTGTACTGAAGGGGAAATTCACAAATATGGGGCGATTCAAAATATCCATAGAGGCTGTTATTACTGACAGCATGACAGGACAGGAAGTCGCTTTTTTCCGTCAAACATTATGGGATGTTTTGGATACAACTGAATCAATTGGAAGTCTTGCACGAGGCATAGCCGATTATATAGATCGTATACAGTATAAATGATGGAGGCTGCAGATGTACATTGTCATACTTGCCGGCGGCTCTGGCACCAGGTTCTGGCCCTTATCCAGGGCTTCAAAGCCTAAACAACTCATTTCCATAACTGGCGATAAAACCATGCTTCAGAAGACTGTGGAGCGTGTTCTGCCGTTTAAGCCCAAGCGAATCATAGTGGTAACAAACACCCTTCAGGCTGCCGAGTCGAAGCGTCAGCTGGCAGGCTATCGTCGTGTTCCGATTGATGTCATTGCCGAACCTTGTGCCAGGAATACAGCTCCGGCAATTGGACTGGCTGCTGCTATAATCTCTTCCCATGATCCGGCCGGATTAATGGTTGTTCTGCCAGCGGATCATTTTATCAGAGACGAGGATGCTTTTAGATATGCCATAACATTTGCAGTAAAATCAGCAAAAAATGGCTATCTGATGACCCTTGGGATTATGCCAACACGGCCTGAAACAGGTTATGGTTATATTGAAGCGGATATGGAAATGCGCGGTGAAGGTCCATTCCCGGTCAAACGTTTTGTTGAAAAGCCTACCATTGAAAAAGCACTGGAATACCTTGAAGATGGTAATTTTTTCTGGAACAGTGGTATGTTTATCTGGCGAGCGGATGTTATTATGTCAGAGTTTGGCAAACATATGCCTCTTCTTGCCAAATCTCTGGCAAATATTTCGTTCAATTGCGATGTATGGGAGCTTTCGGATCTTGACGAACAGATAGCTGAAATTTATAGTGAAGTTGAAAGCGTTTCCATTGACTACGGAATTATGGAAAAGTCCTCCAAGGTTCAGGTTGTTCCTGTTGAGATGGGCTGGAGTGATGTGGGTAGCTGGAGCGCCCTGCCGGAAGTTGCTGATGAGGATGAGAAGGGGACGGTATGTGTCAGTGTTGCCGGACATATCGCTCTTGATTCATCAGGTTGTCTAATTTATGGAGACGGCAAACTGGTGGCTACTATAGGGGTGAAAGACCTGATAATTGTCTCTACCCAGGATGCATTGCTGATTTGCAGTCGAGATCGTGCACAGGATGTAAAAAAAGTTGTTGAAGAGCTCACCAGTAAAGGTGCTGACAGTTATTTGTAAAATAGCTACTCTTTGATTTTTTTGAATATATTTAGATAAAAGGCGGCCTGTTGATATGGGCAGCCTTTTGTTTTTTTTGTTGTCATCTCATCTGTTTGCCGGTATTGTCAACCGTCTGCAGGCTTTAGGTTGACTAGTGAGGGTGTACATGGAAAGACTCATTCGAGATGAACTGGAACTGATAAAAAGTAAAGGTTTATATCGCAGAACAAAACTTGTTTCGGGCCGTCAGGGATCGCATGTTGAACTTGATGGCAGGCAAGTTTTAATGCTCTGCTCAAATAATTATTTAGGGCTGGCGGATCATTCGTATTTAGCTGAATCCTCAATCAGGGCGATTAAACAGTATGGTACCTCAAGTGCGGCTTCGCGACTTGTTTCTGGTACAATGGAGCTGCATGAGCTTCTGGAGCAAAGTGTATCCTCTTTTAAGGGGAGCGAAGCGGCTTTGGTATTCAACAGCGGTTATGCTGCCAATACGGGTATTATACCATCTGTTGCAGGACGTGGGGATACGGTCTTTTCGGATCGTTTGAATCATGCCAGTATTGTGGACGGCATAATACTTTCCGGTGCCAAGCTGGTGCGTTATCCGCACAATGATATGAATGCCTTGGCCAGTCTACTGGAATCCAAAAGAGGCAGTGGCCGTTGTATTATTGTCACGGACGGTGTTTTCAGTATGGATGGTGATATAGCCCCGCTGAACGAAATCGTGCGCCTTAAAACTGCCTATGATGCCATACTGATTGTGGATGATGCTCACGGTTGCGGTGTGCTGGGTGAGAATGGCAGGGGCAGTGCAGAACTGTTAGGTGCAATGGATGGAATAGATATCCATGTGGGGACCTTTGGCAAGGCGTTGGGAAGTTTTGGTGCATATGCCGCACTATCTGCTGAAATGAGGGAGTATCTGATTAATCGTGCCCGCAGTTTCATTTTTTCCACATCGTTGCCGCCCTCCGTTCTGGCTGCTTCAGTAGCGGCTCTTGATCTTGTTGCAAGCGCAGAAGGCAGAGAGCTCCGCAAAAAACTGCAGGCAAATACATCGTATTTCAGGCAGATGTTGAACGACGCAGGGTTTGTGCTTGGCGATGGAACAACTCAGATTGTACCCATAATGGTTGGCGAGGCGGATGACGTGATGCGTTTTTCTGCTGAATTGCTGGAAGAGGGGCTGTATGTGTCCGGTATCCGTCCTCCTACTGTTCCCGCAGGTGCCTGTAGACTACGCTGCACAATCATGGCGACGCATTCCAGTGAAGACCTGTGCATGGCCGCAGAGCGGATTACATCAGTTGGGAAACGCCTGGGAGTGATTTGATGGCCTGGTATGAGAACAATACCGGTGTTCGCCTGTGGTACGAAGATAAGGGCGTAGGTCCTGTCATTGTACTGGTGCATGGCTGGTGTAAATCTTCTGCGGTCTGGCGTTTTCAGCTCGATGCTCTTTCCGAGTATTTTCGTGTCATAGCACCAGATCTGGCGGGTTACGGTAAATCGGGCAGTCCGGTTGATGATATTGATGTTTACGGATATGCTACTGATATAATTGAATTGTTTAGTGAGCTTAAACTAGAAAACACCTTGCTTGTCGGGTGGTCGCAAGGGGCGCAAATTGTAATGCAAGCTAGTCTGGCGTTACGTGAAAGGTTGTCGGGAATTGTTTTGGTGTCAGGTACACCCCGCTTTACCTCTTCTGCCGATTTTCCATATGGTCTCTCTGAAACAGAGGCAAATGGAATGGCAAACAAAGTCAGACGCAATCTGGGCAGGGCTCTGGCAGGTTTCAATGCCCACATGTTTGTAGAAAATGAGCTGGAAAATGCTTCTAATAGAGAGCAGATACTGGAATTGCTTTCTTCAGAACCGGTTTCCGAAACCTCGATAGCTATTCAGGGACTGAAGGCACTTTATCAAGCGGATTTAAGATCAATTCTTCGTGAAATTAAATTGCCGACACTGATTATAAATGGTGATCAGGATCCGATCTGTCTGCCCGGAGCTTCTTCATTTTTGGCGGAAAATATTTCAGAGAGTCGTCATATCACTTTTTCAGGGTGCGGACACGCGCCGTTTTTGTCACATGCTGGAGAGTTTAACAATTGCATCAGTGATTATATCAGGGGGAGTCTAGATTTTGTCAGATAACAGTAAAAGAATTGGTAAAGGTTTTCACCGCCACGCTTCTGAATATGATCAACATACTATTGTGCAAAAACGTGTTGTCGCAAATCTTGACCGGATGATAGGTAATCATTGCACTTCCAACCCAGCCAGACTTCTGGATATTGGTTGTGGTACCGGTGCCCTGACACTTGCAATGAAAAAGCGATATCCTGAAAGCAAAATTTTCGGGTTGGATCTGGCGTATAACATGACTTTGAAAGCGTCTTCCCGCCTTGGTCCTGATGCTGTTTTTGTTAATGGTGATGCTGAACAACTCCCATTTAAAAACAATGTATTTAATCTTGTAGTGTCAGCGTCAACTTTTCAGTGGGCAAAATCTTTGGAAAACTGCTTTAGGGAATCTTGTCGTGTTCTCTCGGAAGGAGGTGTTTTCTGTACTGCTTTTTTTGGAGGAAAAACCTTGTGGGAGTTGCAGGAAAGTTACCGGGAAGCACTTGCCAATAGATACAGTGCTGAAGACAAACGAAGCAGCAGGTTGCAGCGATTCAGGAGTAAGGATGATGCTCGGCAGGCCCTGGAAGGTTTGGGGTTTGACAAGATTATAATTGGTTCTGAAGAAGAGCTGGAATTTCACCCTGACGTGCCGGACTTGCTACGCGCAATTAAGGGTGTTGGCGCATCAACTACTGCCAAAAATGACGCCGGAAGTGGTTTGGGATGGCGTGGTGTCATAAACGACATGGCTAACATATATCGCTCTCGTTATAGATGTGACGGACAGATTCCGGCAACTTACGAGGTGATATATGTTATTGCCAGACGTGGTTCCGCACTGCTCTAATCAATCGCCCCGATTAGTCTTTTGGCTAGCGGATGAATTACACTGTAGTGCACTTCGACACCTTCACGCTTGCCCTCAATAATTCCCTTGTTTTTGAGCAAAGCCAGATGTTGTGACACTGTGGCCTGTGGCAATCCCAAGCATTCCCAGATATATTTCACATTGCATTCTTTGGTGCAAAGACCTGCAACTATCTTGAGTCTGATCGGGTGGCCCAGTACTTTCAGTACTTCTGATTCGGGAGTAAAATCTCTTACCAGTTTAAATTCCATATGCCTGCCTTTTGATAAAGTATTGCAAAAATTATATATGCAGTTTTATTTCCGTCAAGCGAAATACAGAAAAAAAGATATCTAAATATTGTATTGGTGTTTTTATTTGTATTTTTAGGTAGTTATGTGTAGAAAATTTCAGAACTGAAATGGCAGGCTGCACGATGGGTAGTACTTTTATTTTCCAGTAGCGGTGTTTGTTGGCTACAGATGCCTTTTGCGTAATGACAGCGGGGGTGAAAACGGCAACCGGTTGGGATAGCAAGAGGCGATGGGATGTCGTCGGTTAGAATAATCCTGTTATGCTTTTTGCCACGATTTATCCCTGGAATTGATGCTATCAATGCTTCCGTATATGGATGCCGGCAGCGTTTAAAAAGATCAACCGCAGGAGCACTCTCGACAATGGTGCCCAGATACATGATGCTGACTTGGTCACACATATGACGTAATACTGACAGGTCATGGGAAATCATTATCAGCGACAGGTTGTAGGTAGATTTCATGTTTTGAAGCAGGTTGATAATCTGGGCCTGAATGGAGATATCCAGAGAAGAAACCGGCTCATCGGCAATAATAATTTTGGGTGATGTGGCCAGGGCTCGAGCAATTCCGATACGTTGCCTTTGACCGCCGGAAAATTCATGCGGGAAACGATTGTATTGACCGGCTGCAAGCCCTACCGTCTGCATGATTTCCTCAACTTTTGAACGGAGGGTAGAGGCCGACTGCTTTTCTGATATCAGTAGAGGTTCCGCAATAATATCCCCAATACGCATGCGCGGATTCAAAGATGAAAACGGATCCTGAAAAATCATCTGTGTTTGACGGCGAAAGGTGATCTGGTCAGTTTTTGAAAGCGCGGAAATTGATGTGCCAAGATAACTGATCTGTCCCTTATCAGGTGGGAGCAGGCCAGCCATTATTTTACCAAGTGTTGATTTGCCACAGCCTGATTCCCCGGCAATTCCGTGTGTTTCTCCTTTAAATAGATCCAGACAGACATCATCAACGGCTGTCAGAATACCGGAAGGTGAGGCGGGTGTACTCTTGATCTGGAACTGTTTGAAAAGATGTGAACCGCTAAGGATAGGGGAGTTGTTGGTCATTGGCAGTTCCAGCAGCGCACGTGATGTCCGGGACGGATTTCAAGAAGATCCGGTACCTGGTTGCGACATTGTGGCAATACGTCCGGACAACGGTTACAGAAACCGCATCCGGGAAGATTGTCGGACAGTTGTGGCGGATTTCCGGTTAAAGTTGCGAGTTTAGTTCCTGGCTCGGCAAATTGAGGCAGAGAAGCAATCAGGGCTTTTGTATAAGGGTGGAGAGGATTGTACAACAGTTCAAAGCTAGTAGCGGACTCCACAATCCGTCCGGCATACATTACGCAAGTGTAGTCCGATCTTTCAGCCACTATTCCCAGGTCGTGCGTAATCAGAAGAATGCCCATTTCGGATGTCTGTCTGAGTGAGTCGATCAGTTCAAGTATCTGAGCCTGTATTGTAACATCGAGAGCTGTTGTCGGTTCATCGGCTATAAGTAGTTCCGGGTCGCAGGCCAGAGCCATGGCGATCATAACCCTTTGGCGCATGCCGCCGCTCAACTGGTGGGGGTAATCGCGCAACCGGTCACCGGCTGCCGGTATACCGACCTTGTGCAGCAGTTCTGCAGCCCTGTCGGATGCGTCTTTTCGGGACAACTTGATATGAAGCATCAATGGCTCCATAATTTGCTCTCCAATGCGCAATACCGGATTAAGAGAGGTCATCGGTTCCTGAAATACCATGGAAATCCGTCTGCCGCGAATGGAACGCATCTCGTCTTCAGTTATTGTTAAAATATCCTTGTCGCCAAGAATAATCTGTCCGGATTTGATAAAACCGGGTGAAGGAACAAGACGCATAATTGACAAGGCGGTCATTGATTTACCCGAACCGGATTCTCCAACCAGTGCAACCGTGCTTCCACGGTTGATTGTAATGCTGACGTCACTGACAGCATTTAGCGTGGCAGTTGCCGTTGTGAAGCAGGTGTTTAGATTGTTAATGGAAATCAGTTTGTTCATGGTCCCTCAAATCATCAATCCAAGTCAGTGACAGATTAACAAAGATAACATAATTGTGCCAAGCTATAATTTTTTGCTATTATCCGGCTCTGATCCTTGTCTGAATTTCAAAAGAAATTGACAGGGTACCTTTACATGTGTTTCTATCACCAGGTTTTGAGGCCCATATTGATACGCATATTGTTGTCTTTTTATCTTGCCATTCTGCTGTTTCTTGGTAGTCC
>JBGSQR010000627.1:0-2235 GCA_041737975.1 Geobacterales bacterium
AATGAAGCGGCTGAATACGGACATACCACTCCCTGCCACTATCAATAATTTTATGGCTTTGGCCGATTAGCCCCACAAGAGCCAGATCACTGAATGCACGACTGAGAATCGGCACACCGATCTCTCCGATATAATTGAGAGTGGGTTTACCGTCCGTATCGTTTGGGCCAATCAGACGCGATGAATCTTTATAGCCGAGTGTGCGCCCCTTGAGATCAAACAGCGCCAGCTCTGTTGATGAAGTTACTTTCTGACGGGCCAGATTTTCCGACAGGTCTTGCAGTGTCAGGTCGGCTGCCACAATGCTGCCTGTGTTGTCTGATCGGCGGGCAAACGTCTGACCAATTTCACGGGTAGTGAAAAAAAGATATGGATCTGTATGTGTAATTTCACCGGAACTGTTTTGAGATGCCTGCTTAAACCAGGGCCGTGTACGGGGATCAAAGGTGTAGTCAGGACGAAGGTCAGATCGAATCAGCTTGAGGTCATTATTGTAAAAAAGATATCGCCCCTCTGTTTTACCGGCTTTTCCATTTTCTATACTCTGCACCAGATAAGCAGCATCAACCGGGGCTTTTGAAGCCTTACGGGCTTCATCGCGCCGCAAATGCCTTACCAGGAAAAATTCACCATTATCATAACCTACATAGACAGCAGAGATCTGCTGATTATGTAACATGGCCTCTTTGAAAAAAGGCAGGTTGGCGAGACGCTGGTCCAGACTGACAGCATTAATGATCTGGTGGTGAGAAAGCAATCCAACCAGTGTATCCATAGGTAAATAAAGCTGATTGATCGCGGAAATCATCTGTCCGGAACTTCTGGTCATGGCAGCATCGGCAGCTTCGACTGCAGCATTTCGGGCGCTCATGTAACTGAACCCGCCAATTACCAACCCGGTCAGTAAAATCAGTAAGGAAAAAAGGCTGCCGATACGAATGTGCAGCGGATATGTTCGAGTTTTTTTGACGAAAAGTAATTGAGAGTTGCTTTTATTCATTTTGGGCTCTTTTAGTAATTTATAAGTTGTTGTCTGCATTTTCTGGCAGAAAAAACTTCGTTAACACACTTATCCTGTTTATCCGGGCTAGAAACACATTTCAAATACTGACAAACTAATTTAATCCTGTTTGTCAGCTGCGTATCCGGTGCGGCAAAGCCCGGGATTAAGCTTTGCAGCAAGTTCAGCCACCTGTTTAATATCCAGAGATGACAACAGATTCAGCTCTACTGAGGTCAATCGATAACCTTCCTGGAGGCAGGCCGAGTCCAGTGAAACCGCCGCAATCCTGCGAAAGCGGTCATCTGTAATTAGTCGCCCAAGTAATCGTTCAACAGCCTCTTGTGACATAACGACCTCCTGACACTTTTACTAATGTCCCAAACAGGACAATTATGTACTAATTAGAGTACATCAGATATTTATATAGCCAAAGGCGTGCCAGAAACTGACATCAAACAATTTCAGTCAGTTATAGATAGAATAGTATAAACAGATGTCCATCACAGGACATGTTGTCCCAAACAGGACAACACAATTGAAGGTCAGCTCTAGTAGAACAGCTTGCGGGAGGTTTTCAAAAGACGAGCAGCGGAGGATTTATTATTGTTGCATTTTTCCATGGCCCACTGGATTACCTGCTGGTTAACGACATCAAGAGAAAACTCTTCAGGAGAAAAATTGAAGCTAAAAGTAATCCGGTCAGAAGCTGAGATCGCCTGACGAGAAGCTGTTTGTTGCAGACGCAGGTGTTCCGGCTGGATTAGGTCGCCGCTGGTAACTATGGTGGCATATTCAAGCAGGTTGCGCAGTTCGCGCACGTTGCCCGGCCAATCGTGGGTCATCAGCATATCCAGAGCGGTCCTGGAAAGTCCTGGCAATTGCTTGCCCTGGTGTTGGCGAAAATTATTCAGAAACTGATCTGCCAACTGGGGAATATCTTCACGACGTTCGCGCAAGGGGGGAATTGTGATCGGAAAAATATTCAGGCGATGATAGAGATCACGACGGAAGGTACCCAGTTTGCAACATTCATCTAAATCGCGGTGAGTGGCCACAACGACTCGACAATCCAGTGAAATCGGCCGATCCGAACCGACTTTTTCATATACACGTTCTTCCAACAGACGCAAAAGCTTTGGCTGAAGCGATAGAGGCATGTCGCCTATTTCATCCAGAAACAAAGTACCTTTGTTGGCCAGACTACATTTCCCTTCCCGATCTCGTTCTGCACC
>JBGSQR010000015.1:0-3642 GCA_041737975.1 Geobacterales bacterium
TCCCACTGCAAAGAGGGTTGCACTAGTTAGCCCGTCGCTTGATCGCGATGGGCGTACACCTAAAAAGCCCCGGTCTTCGGACTCGGGGCTTTTTTTGTACCATTTCTGTTATTTTTTATGTAATTAAGTAGTTATATTTAATTTCAGGAGGATCCGTTTAATGACCCAAACATTCGAAAAATCATTTACGGTCCGATATCATGAACTTGATTTCAACGGAAACCTCAAACCCCTTGCCCTACTGCACTGTTTGCAGGACGCCGCAGGACTCCATGCGGCTCAGCTTGGTGTTTCTGTTAAGGACCTGCATGAGCAGGGCCTTACCTGGGTACTTTCACGACTGCACTTAAAAGCTGAGAGCTATCAACGCGCAGAAGAATCAATCTTGATCAGAACCTGGCCATCCACCAGGCAAGGTCTGTTTACCTGCAGGGAATTTGAAGTTATTGATACATCAGGAATGATCACTGCCAGAGCTACCACATCTTGGGCGGCAGTCAAACTTGCAACACGCCGACCTGTTAAGCTGGATCAGTATCTGCCTCTTTATCCAATGCTTTCCACCCGTGCTATTGAAACTGATTTTGAGAGTTTGCCGGATTTCCCGAAGAAAGCCCCCTGCAGTGAGATATTGTTTCGTGTCCTTCGTACCGACCTGGACATCAACCAGCATGTAAATAATGTCATCTACATGTCCTGGGCCCTGGAAACTGTACCGGATAATGTCGCATCAGGAACACTTATTGAACTTGAAGCATCCTTCCGGGCTGAGGCGCTCTACGGAGAATATGTAACGTCACGCTGTTCAATCATTGAATCAGCTGATATCACCTGCTGTTTGCATCAAATATGCAGCAAGGCTGATGATAGAGAGCTGGTTCGCCTGCGTACTCGCTGGAAAAAATAAGCCTAAATCTAAGGGTGCCTGATAAAATGCCAAACGCACAAAACTGTATAATGTGCCAAAAATGGGAACAGGACAGTGACCTGCAAATAGTTGAACTGACTCATTCATATGTCATACTCAATCGTGATCAGTTCTTCCCCGGCTACACACTGCTTTTCACAAAAGACCATGTAACTGAACTTTTCCATCTGGACAAAACTGTTCGATCTGAATTAACCGAAGAGATCAGCCGCATCGCAGAGGCACTTTACAATATTTTTCAACCGGATAAAATTAACTACGAACTGTTGGGTAATATGGTACCACACATGCACTGGCATCTTGTTCCCAGATTTTCTTCCGATCCACTCTGGCCACGCCCGATCTGGTCAGAACCGCACACGGAGTTGCAACTGACCAAGGAAGAATACACCCAGCGCATTTCACTGATTCGAAAGGCTATTTAATGATCAAACCTTTTTCACATATACTTGAGAACGGCTTACGCATCGTCTGCGTAGAAATGCCTCACCTGCACTGTGCTGAACTGGCCATCTACATCAAGGCCGGTGGACGAAATGATCCCCCAGGCAAGGAAGGGCTATCGCATTTTCTGGAACATATCCTTTTTCGTGGGACAGAAGATTTTTCATCTTCTCTTGAAATTGAAAAAGCATTCGAGACTATTGGCGGAATGCCAAACGCCTCTACTGATGCCGAGTCAACCAGTTTTTACTCACGCATACATCCAGATTTCATCCGACGGGGCATGGAAATATTTGCCTCAATGCTGATGCGCCCCAAGCTGGAAGGCATTGAGATTGAAAAGCGTATTATCACTGAGGAGGCACGTGAAGATTTCAATGAACGGGGAGTAGAAATCAATACGGACACCATCGCCAGCCGCATGCTTTGGCCAAAACACCCGCTCGGCATGCCAACTATTGGCAGCCTGGAAAGTATCGCCAGCATAAATCGTGAAGATCTTGAACAGCACCTGTCAAACCACTACATACCCTCCGGTGCGGTTGTTGTTGTTGCAGGACCTGTTCAGAGCGACAGCGTCTTCAAAGAAGCTGCTGCTGTTTTTGGAAGCTGGGTAGGTGAAAATCCGAAACCGCTAAATCTCGTAACCAGGCAACAGACTAAGCCTCAAGTTAAGTTTGTGCGCGACTCAGACAGTCAAATGGCGCTGCAGATCGCATTTTTAGCATTACGCCGGGGCGACTCCCGTTTTATGGGCCTGCGCCTGTTGAGAAGACTGCTGGCCGGTGGCGGCAGTTCCAGACTCCATCTGCGGTTGCGTGAAAAACTGGGCATTGTATACTCGGTTGAAGCAGCCCTCGGCGCCTACGATGAGACCGGCTGTTTTTCAATTGACCTCTCTACCGCACCGGATACGCTTAACCAGGCTATCGATGTAACACTTGAAGAGATACTGCGCGTTTGTACCGAACTGATTCCCCAAGACGAACTGGACCGGGTCAAACAGGCCTATATCTTTGATCTGGAGTTCAGTCGTGATTCTACCTATGAAATGGGTGGACGCTACGGATGGGGCGAACTCATGGACGTTGTCCGCAGCATTGAGGCGGATCAGGAAGAGGCCAGAAGCATAACAGCTGCAGAAATCATGGAGACGGCGCGCCAGGTGTTTGCTCCGGAAAACCTGCGGTTGGTGGCTGTTGGACCATGGAAGGATAAAATGAAAAAACAGACACAAGCACTTGTAGAGCAGTTCAGTAGTAATTATTCAAAATAGCATCAAAGAATCCCGCATATTATTCATATCAATCATTATTTTTTTGAATTAGCGGGTCAATCAGATAGCTGCATCCGCAGTTTCTACATTCAATATGTAGAGCATTGACCGAAACATAGAAACGAACATTAAACTTATTACTGATAAGCCTGCGATAGTTTTTTGTATTTGTTTGAGAATTAATCTCATTGCAGATCGGACAAGGAAACAGATCACTGGACTTCCTTTTAATTTGCACCTCCAGAAGTCCTGTAGCTTTATCTTCACCCAGACTCGAAATAAACCAGTCAGAAGACAGGCCAAGAAAAGAAGAAAACATTGGATAATGAATTGACATATTTTTAGCCTTTAATTGAATGCCGTACAAACCTGAATTTAATTGTTCAGAAGTCTATATCATCGATATTTCGAGAATTACTCTATTGGAATAAAAACACTTACCGTGGTTCCAACGCCAACCGAAGATTCAATTTCAATTTTCCCATAATGTTCATTGATTACGGACAAAACAGAAGCTAAACCCAGCCCCTTCCCCTTACGCTTTGTAGTAAAATATGGCTTGAATATCTTATCTATAATTTCAGGAGATATACCACAGCCATTGTCACTGAATGATATCCTCATATATTCACCTGGTTGCAGTAACAGGTGATTGCCTACAGTAAAACAGATTTTTCTGACCTCAATTAACAGCCTTCCATTGTGCAACATGGACTGAACAGCATTGATAATAATGTTATCAAAAACCCTTCTCATCTGGGGCTCATCAACCTTAAATACCGCATCTTCAGGTGCATCAATCCTGGCTTCAATACATTTGCCCTGAATATTTGCAGAAACAGATAACTTAAGCAGTCTATCAATTAAAACCTTTGTGATGAACGTCAACTACTTTTACCGGTCAACGACAATTATAATTCCCGATTTTATTACCTCACTTGAGAATGTTACCAGGAGTGTTGTAGAGAGGCAGAGGAAACAGAAGGAGCCCGTA
>JBGSQR010000477.1:0-8972 GCA_041737975.1 Geobacterales bacterium
CAAGACCGATAGTAGCGGCAGTCGGATATAACCGGTCATCGGGTCCGATGGCAGCAGCCTCCCAACCGGCGGAAGAACCGTCATAAATAGTACCGGGTGGTGAAAAGATCTGTCCTTTCAGGCTTTCGATGTTATCAATCACAATTCCTCTGGCGTCGGCCCGCTCCATTGCTGCCGCTACCCAGGGAAGCAATTCCGACGGAGACAGGTGCTGTTCGGCATTGCCACGTCCGCGAATAAAGTGCCACATCAAATGCAGTGCCGCAGCCCCCTGATCAGCGGCATAATCCACCAGCCAGGGGAGATCAGCGGCATTATCCCGTGTGACGCAACAACTCAGCGTAAAACTCCACCCCTTCTCACTCAGCCAGGCCAGTTGCTGTTCAAGTTGTTCAAATCTGTCTCTTCCCCGTAATGAGTCATGCTGTTCCGGTTTTCCATCCAGACTGATCTGCAGGCTAATCCGTTCACGGGGCCACTCCGGTTTGAGCTGCTCTGAAACCAGCAGTCCGTTGGTCAGGATAGCAATCCGGCTCTCATCCACTGAGAGGATCTGATCGATCAATTGTGTAAAATCAGGATGGAAAAGCGGTTCACCACCGGTCAGGGCAAACAACCTGCAACCTTGTTGGGCAGCATCGTTTATATGCTTTAGCAATCGGCTAAGCCCCAATTCCTGCTGTGATCCCGGCCCTGAACTGAACAGGCAATGGGTACAGGCCAGATTGCAACGGTCTGTAATATGCAGCCATAATTCTTGCAGAATCGGTGATTCGGGCAGCAATGTCCCACGCCCTTGATATTCGTTCTGTGGCGGTTCCGGCAGGCGCTGCAGGAATGATAGTGTGGCAATGTCATCCGAAACAATGTTATCGGCAAAATCACAGAGCAGTCGGTCACCGGCAGTTGTAGGCACAAACCAGGAAGGTTGATCAGGACAGAGCCAGAAAGGGGTATCGGAGTTGGTAAAGCGTTTCCAGCGAGAGATGTCAAAGGGCATGCATTGTTCCTATTTCAAGTTACTAACCATTTTTGTGCTTAACATATTTTTTCCACGCTTGCGATGCATGGTTTTACCTACATCGCAAACCAAAGGAATAAACTGGTTTTCATAACTAGCCAAGGTCAAGCTTGACCGCATTCGGATCCACCTTTACGCTCAACTCGTAAGGCCAGGCCATAATGCCACCATCCATGAATTTGACATTGGAAAAACCAGCCGCCTGCATTATTTTCTGAGCTTCGTAGCCCCTGAGACTGATCTTTCAGAAGGCAATGATTTCCTTTTCCTTCGGCAATTCGGACAACCTCTGCCGCAGCATGCCTAATGGGATCAGGGTGGCGCCATCAATACCGATTTCATCAAATTCCGCCTGGGAGCGAACATCCAGAAAGACAAAATCATCCCCCGCATCCAGCTTCTGTTTCACCTGTTGCGGCGAAACGCCAATTGCGATGCCAGCAAGTTTGTTCTTCATGATATCAGCGGCAACAATCAGGTTATCCATGGCCGCTGAAAATGGCGGTGCATAGGCCAGATCAAGCTGGGAAAGATGCTCTGCGGTTGCCCCGAAACTGATTGCGGTGGCAGCAACATCCAGTCGTTTGTCCACAACACCAGCGCCAGCCGCCTGCAAGCCGAGTATTTTGCCACTCTTTTTATCCACTACCATTTTCAGGACAATCAGCTTTGCGCCGGGAAAAAAGTGCGGTTTGTCATGGGCAGGAGACAGAAGGGTCTCAACATCATAGCCATTGGCCCGTGCTTCTGTTTCAGTAAGGCCGGTCTTGCCGGCATTTACGTCAAAAAATCTGAGAATCGCCGTACCGATAATACCCTGAAAAACGGCATTTCCACCGGCCGTATTGATGCCGACCACCCGCCCCTGCTTATTGGCTGTGCTGCCAAGCGGCACATAGACCTTTTTACCGGTAATGCGATTGACCGTTTCACAGCAGTCACCACAGGCGTAAATATCAGGGTCGCTGGTGCAAAGTCTTTCATCAACCGCTATAGCACCGGTAGTGCCGATTTCAAGACCGGCATCCCGTGCCAGGGATACATTCGGCCTGACACCCGGGGCAAGCACCACAATATCCATTGCAAGCAATTCCTCACCGATTACGACCGCCTCAACAATGTTGCGCCCTTTAAAGCCGCTGACCGTGCTGTTCAAGCGCAGCGTTACGCCCTGTTTAACCACTTCCTTTTCTACGAGAGCAGCCATCTCAGGATCCAAAATACCTGGAAGCACCTGACTTCGCATTTCCACAACAGTTACTTTAACACCTGTCTTTCTGAGCGACTCGGCGATTTCCATTCCGATCAGACCGGCGCCGACAATACATGCTCTGGCATCTTTAACGGCCAGCATTTTCAGCCTTTCCGCATCTTCGATCGACTTGACCGTAAAAACATTAACAAGATCCACATTGTCAATGGGAGGGACAATCGGTGAGCTACCGCTTGCTATTACAAGGCGGTCGTAGTCCAGCAAAGACTCCAGACCGGTCATAACATCACTAATAACGACCTTGCGCGCCACCCGATCAATCCTGGTGACCTCTGTATTTGACAACACCGTCACACCCTTGACATTCCTGAAGAAGTCCACATCCCTGACAACACCGACCGGCGTGGTCATCAGTTCCTTAGCCTCTTTCACATCATCAGAAATAAAATAAGGAATTCCACAGGCACCGTAAGAAATAAACGAACCACGGTCGATGAGAGTCACCTCTGCCTGCGGATCCATCCGTTTGGCCTTGGATGCCGCCTTTGCACCTGCCGCATTTGCTCCGATTACGACGATTTTCATAGATACTCCCATCTGTTGAAAATTTGGATTAATGTTTTCACTTTTACTGTTAATCAGTCCTCTACACAGATTTCCCGACGCATTACCGATTGCAGCGTCTTGATGATCAAGATCAGTATTATCAAAGTAATAGCAGCCAAAAACATGTACGAAGCACCAATAAAAAAGGGATTGCAGGTTTTGCTGTACATCAGCATGGAGGCAATGCTGATTGCCGCGACCGGAAAGGAATAGGCCCACCATGAGGGATAAAATTTGATACCGTAAAACTGTCGGCTCAGAGCGACCAGCAGCAGCACAATAAACAGGGCAAAGTAATACAGTATACGGGCAAAACTATCGATACCACCGGTCAGTTTGACATAGGAAATAAACCCGAGTGCCGGCGGTGCGATCAGAATAAAAAAGGTTGGAATAAGCTTTTCCGGCAGAGGGTGATGAAAAATTATACGGTTGAAAATAATTGACATCAGTACCAGCCAGAAAACCAGACCAATACTGAAATAAAACCAGGAAATATCCACAAAACCATGTTCAAGAGCAGCAATGGGGACCAGAATATTGCCGACAACCGGTATGAACCAGGACGGGTTCAGGTGGTGGATTTCAAAATGAGTCTGACCGATCCAGGCTGAAAGCACATACAGGGTAAAAAACAGATGCAATGGAGCACCGACAGTCAGAAAGGCCAGAGACAAATCTTTTGCATACGCATAGAAGACAATACTGAGCAGCAGCAGACTGATGAAAATAGCCGGGAAAAAGCTCAACTTGATCGGGTGTCGTAGGTCCTTGCGAACTTCATCGGTAAACCGGACTATTTTCAGACCATACATTACCAGCAGAAAACCGAATACCACAGCAGCCACACATCCCAGTAAAATCCCGATACCTTCAGGCATATCCAATATTTTTTCAGCACGCTGAATAGCAATAGAAAAACCACAAAGCCCCATGGGAATTGCAAAGAATGAAATCGGGAAAAATATGAGCCGGGGGGTGTTTTCCATCAAAATGCTCCTTATTCATTGCACAGATAAAAACAACATTGCATATATGCGCTTTTCTGAATATCTATTCAATAAAAAATATATCTTAAAATTAAACAACTGATAATAATAGATGATCAGCTAACACGCCGCATTTTCATTTCTGGCAAATAATCAGTTTGCTTTTGCCGGAACGGGAGTGATTCAATGTTACCCGTGAAAATATTTTTTTAAAGGGTTCCAGTCCACCTTTGACAAATTCGCGTGCGTCTTTAGCCCCCATGGAAAGCATTCTAATGTTAAAAAGAAATTTCACCACAGGATTTACAGGAACTTCATGTTCCATAATCAGTACATAGCCATCGGTTCGCACCACCCGCCTCATTTCCTGCAGAGCCTTTTGCCTTGTTTCACCCTTTAATTCATAGAGTGCATGTGAACAGGTCACCACATCAAAACTGTTTTCAGCAAAGGGAAGTTCCGTTGCATCGCCTTCTATGAAATCGACCCAGCCCATTGCATCCTTATCCCGAGCTCTCTGTAGCATGCCACGAGAAAAATCGTAACCGATCGACCTTGACTGGGGATATCGCTCCTTGAAAGCCAAAATAACTGATCCGGTGCCACAGCAGACATCAAGAATCCGGGGAACCGCCTTTTCGTCCAGATTGACCGCATTTACCAGAAAATCCCTCGTATCGTCATGATCCCGACTGGAATGCATTCTGATAAAGGCATCATAAAAATGGGAAAAAAAATCGTAATACCTGCGCCTGCCGGTTCTTATCTGGCTCACACCGCACACTCCCTGTGGTTCAATCATGTTGGCAACAGTTGAGGCCGACTTATTTCAAGCTGCGATAATAGCTGTCAAAACAGTATACCGCAGCTAACGGGTTATGTCCCAGCACCCGGTCCTTAACCGCCAGGACAGTGCATGGCGCCTGACCGTATTTGATAAACAGGGAATCATGACCGATACAAAGCCCCAATAGCACGTTGAACTCGGTTTTTTCATCATTCAGAATCATTGCTTGTAGAATCGGGTTGCACATGGTTTCAAACTTACCTAAGGAAACTTTCTGTTCATCAGTAACTCCGATAGCTTCTTTCGGAACTCGCCCTGCCTTGCATACGGCAGACGCCACCTCAAAACCTTTAGATTCGATAAGCTTGCCAACTATAGCAGCTTCTTTATTCAGCCCCATACAGAATGCCAGCCCGATTTTTTTGTACTTCATTCTTCCGGCAAATTCGATCAGCTCCTCAATTCGGGTTTTGATCGGCCTGACATGCTCATATCCAAGCTCCTTGTTTCCATAACCCTCTGCTTCCTGAATCGCAGCCTGTCTTGCAAATTCGTAAATAGCCGGCTGTTGATATTCCTTCAAACTTGCCTCGATCAATCCTCTTTGATTTACGGTCGGGCATGATGGAGGCGATTTCCCGTCTGCTGTTCTGCAAATACGGTCGGATGACTTGTAAGGGCATTGAGCACAGTCTGATGTTTGTTTTTCCATACTGTTCTCCTGTTTTGTTGGTTTTGTAGTACTGCTACTGTCGTTATAATTTTGAATCCATATCTGCTGAGACTCTAGCAGCTATCAAGCTGTCCGACAAAGCAGCCTAAACCGACACATTTTTTTTACTTCAATTAACACAATAATCCTTCAATACTAAATAACCGCAGAGTAGGTGCCTCCTCTGCGGTTATTAACGACTTGATACGATTCACTTTTTCAAAATAGTAGCCAGCAATTTTTCTTTATCTATTTTTTTGGTACAAAAGAACCAGTCGGAACAGGTTATTTCGTTAACACCTTCCATCCGTTCCTTGGCTACACCACAGGAACCGGCCGGCGGAACAATTACGTCATCGCCAGGCCGCCAATCTGCAGGGAGGGCGACAGAAAAAGCATCAGCGGTCTGGAGCGCGATAATAATCCTGTACAATTCATCAAAATTCCTGCCCAGGCTAAGCGGATAATAAATAATCGCCCGGATAATACCCTTGGGATCAATAACAAAAACCGCCCGAACAGCTTTGGTTGTACTTTCGCCCGGCTGAATCATTCCGTATTTCCGGGCAATTTCCATGGAGATGTCTTCAATCAGGGGGAACTTGACCTCTACATCTTTCATTCCCCTGTATTCAATTTTCTCTTTAATTGTGCGTAACCAGGCAATATGGCTGTAAAGCCCATCAACCGAAAGCCCGACCAGCTTACAGTTTGCCTCTGCAAACTGATTTTCCATGGAGGCAAACGTCATGAATTCCGAAGTGCAGACCGGTGTAAAATCTGCCGGATGACTAAAAAATATGACCCAGCTGCCCAGGTACTGCTCAGGAAAATTGATTTCACCCTGAGTCGTAACCGCTTTGAACGACGGAGCTTTTTCACCGATACGTGGAACTGCAACAACTTCTGCTGAACATTGATTTTCCATCTGTCTTCTCCTTTTTTTTGATGAGTTACGCCCGATTTTTTCAATCCTATCTACCTTATATTCTTACAGTTTCAGACAGTTTTCGTCTGGATAAAATCACCCGATCCTGCCCAATGGCGTCACACCGCCAAATGTTCTATCGCCAAGCTTGACAAGCGGCTGAACATCAACCGGCAGATAAACATCCAGACGCGAACCAAATCTAATCAGGCCATAGCGCGTACCACGCGCCAAAATATCTCCTATGACAGGATAGCAAATAATTCTTCGAGCAATCAGACCGGCAATCTGCACAACTGGAATACGAACTCCGGAGGGAGTCTCAATCACGACAGTATTGCGCTCGTTCTCAAAAGAGGTGCGTTCATCGCGGGCATCAAAGAACTTTCCATGAATATAGTTTATATCAACAATTTTACCGGCTATAGGAATGCGGTTGATATGGACATTGAACACCGACATAAAAATGCTGACCTTAAGAGCCTTGCAGCCCAACGGAGAGTCTGATACTTGCTGAAGCACAATCACCCTGCCATCAGCAGGGGCTAAAACTGTATTCTCATCACACAGCGCACTACGCTCCGGGTTCCTGAAGAAGTAAATATTAAACATAGCAAGCAAAGTAGAAACTATGGCCAGACCATGCAGCAGCCATGAGGAATAATTGGCAGCAGCAGTTACAGCAATAATCGCAGCCCCCCCGAATATTGCAATAAATGGATAACCCTCTTTTGCAATTGGAACATGGCTGCTGTGCATCAAAACTCCCTTAAAAAGTTCAGCTAAAGCGGTTGACATATAAAATACGAGATTTTGCTACCCTCCTCTGTCTCAATTAATGACAAAGGAGGGCATAAAATCACTCAATCTACTTTTTGATTCTCGGGTCCGCCGGATACCCCAGGGCCTTCCAATCCATCCTGCCATTTTCTCCATGGCAATCATTGCATTTGAGTGCCATTTTTTTCGGGACGACCATATGGTTGACAGGCCAAACCATGGACGTTTCAATCCAGCCGAATTTGCCACTATACGGTTCTCCGGCTGCCTTCATACCTGCTTCAATTGCTTTGTTCCAGTCGTATTTGACCCAGTAGGCGCTATCGCTTGAAGGAGGTCCGAATGTATTGACTACTGCAACTGTATTATTTCCGGCATCATAGGGCTGCTTTCCCCGCATGACCTTGAAAGGAAATATTTTTGAGTTAGGATCCTTTCTGTCACCTTTGGCCGCTGACAACCTGACAACCTTGGTCGGGTCAATCTTATCGCCCAGTAAAACTCTTTCAACAGTTCCGTTGTACCAGTAATAGGTGGGCACAACATCCTTTTCCCAGGTAAAGCTGCCTTTCATCTTGTCGTACAACTTCTCCCCATATTTGTCCTTTTTAATCTCCTCCGGCTTCATATCCCTGCCTGCAGTGGACCAATCCCACCATGTCTTTGTAGGATTTGCCTTTGCAAAAGTCGGTATATGACAGGTCTGGCAGGCAACTTTCAAAGCATGTTTGTTCAGCATGCTGCTCTTGTGTACATCACCCTTATGACAATCGGTGCAGCCCATGATCCGGGTGCCGGCTCCAACGGAGACTGAAGCAGCTTCACCCTTGATGGCGTGGTCCTTGCCACCTTTGTGACAGGCCTGGCAACTCATGTTCGACTTTCCACCCATGTGGACATCCATCTCTGGCGAAGGTTTTTTAAGTGAAGAATCCAGATCTCCATGTTTCACCCGGTCACCACCGCCGCCATAGAAATGGCAGGAACCGCAGGCAGCACGATTCGGCATGCCAACGGACTGGGCAACTTTTACCAGATCAACCGGTTCCCATACTTTGCCTTTGGGAAACTCCTTCTTTTCACCTGGATAGACCGGATGACCGGCCCCTGCCGGGAACTTTTTGTATGTTCCAGTGGTGTCATGACAGACAAGACAGTCAATATTCTCTGCCTTGCTGAAGTCAAAGGAAGCGTCTTTCCAGCCGTAACCTGCATGACAGCTGGTGCAGCGGGGCCAGTTGGAAGGCAGGGCAACGCAAAAGTTGTTGAGCGCTGTCTTTTTGCCATACTCCATTGTTTTTCCGTTCACAGTCTGTTTTTTGGCCCAGGTCCAGTGTACCGACTTCAAAAATGATTTTGTTTCCTGTTCGTGACACTCCATGCATTTTCTGGTCACTTCAGGTCCGTTTTTAAACGGCCCGGTAATAAACTCGGCGTGGTCTTGACTGCCTGACGCCTGCTGCGATGAACTGACGAACACCAGTGCAAACAGAAAATAGATCAACTTCTTCATGCTCCCCCCTTTTGGCTGTAAATCCGCTAAATTAACTCGGCAAGTCCAGACAACCAGACGACACCAGACCTTGAAAATACTGTTTAATTCAAATGGTAATGATCAAACTTCCTGACTGCCAAACAATTTCAAAATTTTGGTGGGCACAGTTGGGATCGAACCAACGACCTGCCGATTAAGAGTCGGCTGCTCTACCAGCTAAGCTATGTGCCCAAACAATCAAAATCAAAACCGATATGGGAATTTACAAGTTACCGGACCTGACATAATAATCCATCACCGCCACCCGGAAACCGGCGCCCCCCAGGGCAGAGCAGTGAATCTTGAATTCCGGCAGGCCGTCGATGTGGTCGATGATATCGTCATCGGAAATCAGCATCGCTTCTTCTATCCGCTTTCCCTTAACCAGTTCTGTCATGGCGC
>JBGSQR010000172.1:0-5259 GCA_041737975.1 Geobacterales bacterium
CTGGTTGCCCGCCATATGCCAAAGTTACACCGGCTGTTTTAACCATTTCACCGACCTTCAGGCGCGTTTCACGGTCCTTGATCCAGGTGACCTCAATGGCGTCAAAGTAGTCATCCAGAACAATTTTTCTGACGGTTTCCAGAATCGGGCCTTCACCCCGTATAGTTGCAGGATAAGCCATGAAGTGGACAATTCCTACCTGCATGTACTTTTTCATGGATTTAAACATAACTGGTCAGCCTCCTTTTTTAAAATAGCCGTACAAAAAAACTTTATCAAAAAAACAGCGTTTGGCGGAATTATTTTTGTACCTGAATAGAACAAATTTGCCGCTATAGGCATTCAAACAATCCCCTCTCCATGAGGGAGAGAGTTAGGGTGAGGGGGCAGAGTCGGATATCCATGGCACTGCTGCCCCCTCATCCGGCCTCCGGCCACCTTCTCCCTCAGGGAGAAGGGATTAATGGGAGATTGATACTAGTCCGTTTTTTTCACAACCTGTGTGACAGCGGCAAAGTCGCAATCACCCAGACCGGCAGCCAGTGCTGCTTTGAATAATTCGTTGCCGGCGGCTGTTGCAAAGAGCGGTTGACCGACTTCTTCAGCAAGTTTAATGGCCAGGCGCAGGTCTTTCTGCATATGCTTAAGCGGGAAGGCGGGAGGGAAATCCCTGTTGGCAATTATCTGCGGCCCTTTCAGGCGGAACATGGGGTTGGAAACTGCACCGGAATCAAGCACCTCCAACAGTTGGTTCGTATCAAGTCCGCAGCCGGATGCCAGGGCCAGTCCTTCGCAAAGGGCAATCATCATGCCGCCCATGACAAGATTATTGGCCAGTTTCATGCGGGCACCATTGCCGGTTTCGCCAAGAAACATGATTTTTTTACCCATCTTTTCAAATGCCGGCAGAGCAGTTTCGTAAAGCGCTTGATCACCAGCCGCCATGATTGTCAGTGTACCATCTTCAGCCGGTTTTTTACTACCTGCCACCGGGGCTTCCAGGAAAAGCGCGCCTTTGTTGTGTGCCAGTTTTGCCGATTCTATGGATGTCTCGGCATCAACCGTTGACATGTCCACATATCCTTTGCCCGGCTTCAGCCCGGCAATTATTCCGTCTGCTCCGTCCCGTACTGACTGTACAGCAGGGCCGTTGGCCATCATTGCTATTACTATGTCCGAGCATTCTGCAACTGCACGTGGAGTGGCGGCAATTGCTGCCCCAGCGTTTGCCAGAAGTTCTGCCTTGCCCTGTGAACGGTTCCATACCGTTACCTTGAATCCCGCTTTTAAAAGGTTTGTCGCCATTGCGCTGCCCATGATTCCCAGTCCAACAAAGCCGATATTCATTTGCCACCTCCGTAAATTTAGTAAGTAAATTGAATCTAGCTATTTATAGTGTATAAGTAAAATAGATAGTTTTCATGTGTCACATGAGTAAAACAGATATGTATTTGAGGAGTATAGGCTATGGATTTTCGCCATCTGAAATATTTTATTGAAGTTGCACGCCAGAAAAGTTTTACCCGTGCCGCTGAATCGCTGCATGTCTCCCAGTCGGCCATCAGTAAAATGATCAAGGACCTGGAGGAGGAACTGGGTTTTTTTCTGTTCAACAGGAGCTCTAAACAGATTCAGCTGACCGATACGGGGGAAACCTTTCTGCTGCATGCCCAGGAGGTCGTAACCCTGTTCAACAATCTTTCTGTGGAAGTGGAAAGTGCAGCCAAGCTGGATAAGGGCAAGGTGGTGATCGGATTACCGCCAATCACCGGTTCGACCCGTTTTGCCCAGTTGTTGGGGGAATTCAAGAAAAAATACCAGCAGATTGATATTGCCCTGTTTGAGTATGGTTCCAAAACCATTGAACTGGGAATACAGGATGGCAGTATCGATATCGGCATTATCTGTAATATCCCGGACAGCAATGCCTACCACTCCTTTGCACTTTCCAATGACCCGCTCTGGGTTATTGCCAGTCCGGAACACCGTATCAGCTGTCTCAATGAAGTGGGGCTGGCTGAGCTAAGCAATGAACAGTTTGTCATGTATCGGCAAGATTTCAGCCTGCATCATGCAATCGTCAACAACTGTATTGCTGTCGGCTTTCAACCAAATATCATTTTTGAAACAAGCCAGAGGGAGCTGATGACACAGCTTGTGGCAACCAACCTGGGCGTGGCAATTTTGCCCAGTAAAACCTGTGCCGAACTGGATCCAAAAACTATCCGGGCTATCCCGCTGGTCCGTCCTCAGATACACCATCAAATGTCGATTATCTGGAAAAGGGGACGCCACCTGAATCGCGCTGCCCATTTGTGGATTGAATTTGCCCAGGAATTTCTGTCAAAAATCCCCTCCTGAGATATTTTTTTTGTTTCTGTTGGTCTGAAAAAATATTTGACAGAAAAACAGCTATTTTGTATACCTACCGGTAGGTATTAATATGGTGAGAGGATATCTTAATGGAAAATGCCGTACAATCTGGAGTAGTGCAATCAGATGCAAAGGAGCGTTTACTAACGGCTGCGCTGGATCAGTTTACCAAACGCGGCTACGCATCCACCACTGTCAGGGAGCTGTGCGAAGCTGCCGGTGTTACAAAGCCGGTACTGTACTATTATTTCAAAAATAAAGAAGGGTTGTATCTGGAGCTGATGGATTCCAGCTATTCTTTGTTTGAAGCAACCATTGTCGAGCTGACATCATATTCTGGTACGTCCAATGAATGTTTGAGACATTTCTGTCAGGGGATATATGACATCAGTTGCCAGCACAGACAGGTTGTCCAGCTCTGTTTTTCCATTTATTACGGCCCACCGCAAGGGGCGCCGGAATATGATCTGGACAGTTTTTATACGCGAATGCTGGATGAAATGGCTAAAATTCTTCAAAAAGGAATCCTAAGTGGCGAGATCAGGGATTGTAGTACAAGTGATATGGCCTGGTCCATCTTGGCATTGATGAATGTTGCTATTGAGGAACAGCTAAGCCCGAGAGAGCCGCGTATCGACGGGGCGGCCATGAATAGAATGATTCAGCTGCTGTTCGAAGGGATCAAGGCAAAATGACTGATAGTGAATTTAAGGGGATATGGATGAGACGTCTATATATAATTTGTTTCGTGTCTGCATTCACTGCGATGCTAGCTGCGTGCAGCAGCAGTGAAAGCACCAAGGTGGCGGTCAAGCCTCCGGTTGCTGTTGATGTTCAGGTTGCCGCGACAGGAGAACTGCTGGACAGCGTTGAGGTGACCGGGAACCTTGAGCCAAAGTTTTCCGTTGATATCAAGACACAGATACCGGGGCTGATCAAGCAGGTTTATGTCAATGAGTGGGTCAGGGTCAAGAAAGGACAACCGCTGGCAAGAATAGAAGTTGCCGAGACAGAAGCCCAGACCAAGCGGGCCCAGGCCGGAATAGAAGCGGCTAAAGCCGGTCAGGCGCAGTCAAAGGTGACTCTTAATAGGGCAGAGCGTGAATTGGCCCGCATGCAGAAGTTGAAAGAGGCCGGCCTGGCCACACAGCAGGCTCTGGATGACGCCCGCAGTGAAGTTGAGGCTTCCAGGGCTAGAGTCGCTTCTGCAGTAGCCCAGATCGGTGTGGCCGAAGAGGAATTGCACCAGGCCCGCGCCCGGCTGGCAAAAGGTAATGTGAATTCGCCGATTGACGGGATTGTTGCACTGAGAGATGTGAATGTGGGCGATCTGGCCAGTGATGCAGCTGCCGGAAAACCAATATTTCGCATTGTGGATAATCGGCTACTTAACCTGACTTTTTCCGTGTCATCTGCTGATTCCGCCAGAATAAAACAGGGACAGGCATTGGAATTCACTGTTGATTCTCAGCCGGGAAAAACCTTCAGTGGTGTTATCAAATATATAAATCCGGAACTCTCTTCAGCGGATCGTTCCTTGAAGGTGATCGCAGAAGTGCGTAACGATCAGGAACAGTTGAAAGGCGGTCTGTTTGCAAAAGGGCGGATCATTGCCGGCAAGCGGAACAGTGTCCTACAGGTGCCGCGCAGTGCTGTTAATTCACTGGATCTGACTGCCAAAAAAGGGAGCCTGTTTGTTGTTGAAAATGGAGTTGCCAAAAAGAGAGATATTGTCATCGGGGTTCAGAATGGCGAGCAGATTGAAGTCGTTTCAGGTTTGAAGGTCGGTGAGCAGTTTGTGGTGCGCGGAGGTTTTAATCTGAAAGACGGCGATCATGTGGCAGTGCCGCAGGCGGCTGCGAAATGATTCTTTCCGATGTATCAATAAAAAGACCCATATTTGCCACGGTGATTGTGCTGTCACTGGTTGTTCTTGGTGTGTTCTCCTATCGCCACCTGTCCGTAGAGATGTTTCCCAATGTGGAATTTCCGGTAATTTCGGTGGTGACACAATTCCCCGGTGCTTCACCGGAAACCGTCGAGCGCGAATTGTCCAAGCGGATTGAGGAGGGTGTCAATCAGGTTGCCGGTGTCAAGCATGTTTTTTCCACCTCCCGTGAAGGTGTTTCAACAGTTGTGGTTGAATTCCGCCTGGAGGAAAAGGTCAACGATTCTGCCCAGGAGGTGCGGGCCAAGGTGGCTTCGATTCGCGGCACCCTGCCGAAAGGGATCGAAGAGCCGATCATTCAGAAGCTGGATTTTAATGCAACTCCGGTGGCGTCTTTGGCGGTGCAGTCCAGCAGCATGTCGCCCCGTGAGCTGACAACCGTTGTGGAAAAGAAGATCAAGAAACGGTTTGAAAGCGTGGCCGGTGTGGGCAAGGTGGATATGGTCGGCGGCCAGAAACGGGAAATTAATGTGGAGCTGGACCCGGTCCGGCTCGACTCCCTGGGACTGGGTGTGAATGATATTGTTAACGGCATCAAGTCTGAAAACACTAACTCGCCACTGGGGCGCATTACACGAGGTACGGCAGAATATCCGCTGCGGGTGGACGGCAAACCGGAGCGGGCCGACCAGTACCGGGATATGGTTGTTGCAAGTCGTAACAGTCGACCCATCAAACTGGGAGAGGTTGCACAGGTCACTGATGGCAGCGAAGAAAAACGCAAATTGGCGCTGATCAACGGGCAGCCGGGTATTGGCCTGGATATCTATAAACAATCCGGCGGTAATCAGGTTGAGCTGGTGGATACGGTCAGAAAGGTTATGGATAAGCTGCAAAAGGAGCTGCCGCCCGGCGTTACGCTGACAATGGTGCGTGACGGCTCGATCATGACCAGGGAATCGTTGGCTGATGTGAAGGAAACACTGGTGATCGGCGGT
>JBGSQR010000196.1:0-4134 GCA_041737975.1 Geobacterales bacterium
GCACTTCGTAAGGCTTCTGGGTCAGGATCGAACTTCCGCCACGACCTTGCGGTGCGGAGCGAACACCCTGTTCCAGCTTGCTGATTTCGCGCATCTTGCCGATTTTGGAAGGATCGGAGGAGTCAATGATCTCCCCTTCGCTGTTGATAATGTTAATCTCGTTGATGCCTTTTTCGCGAGCTTTGTTGAGGTATTCAGTAAGGCGGGAGGTTTCGGCATCGGAAGTAAGGTCTTCGATACTCATCTGGACAGCTTTGGATATTTCCTGGGAACTATCCTGGATCTCATTGACCAGGTCATTCTGGGCATACTGGTTGAGGGCAAACAGGGTCATCATTGCCAGGACCAGCAGCGAAACCATGATTATGACAAGCTTGGCATTCAGCTTCATGTTGTCCTTTGGGGCCGCACATTTTCAGCTTACTTTAAATATTGAGCTCCCGAGCGAGCGGCAACGAAGCAGAACTGACCCGCAGTAGTTTTGCTAGAGGCTCTATTTGATGAATATATCTTACTGCTTACACGTAAACAAGACCTATCAGCAGAAGCCGATCTTTGATTCTCCTTTTGTAGCTTTCTTAACACAATTGTGCGTTGACACCATGGCTTCCGGAATGTTACATACATCCGCTATGTTTATTAAATATATAAAGAAACCACTGCAGAACCGTACCAAGTCCCAGGTCATCCTTCTAATCTTGTTTTCCTGTCTATTAAACGGCTGCACAAATCACATTTCCCGCGACAGACTGCCTTTCCCATTAACCAGCAACAGCTGTGCTGAAAATGTAAAAGTAGTAACCGTGCCGCTTCCGGTTATCGCCTCCAGCCCCAATGAAGGGATCACTTCCGGGGCCCTGGCGGCTTTCCTGATCCACAATCGCAATGATGAAGTCCATACGCTGCTGGCACCGCAGATCAACTACAATCCCAACTTCGGTGTCACCACTTCACTTTACAGCGCCTTTTATCCAAATTCTGATCTCAACATTGAGACGAACCTCTCCCAGTCCACCATCGTCAACTACGATTATTCCTTTAAACTCAGGAACACAGCTTTTCTGAGCAGAAAATAGAGTTAAATGCAACAGGAGGAGCCTTTGCTGATGGATCGTCCCGTTTTTTCGGATTTCACGCAAAAAGCCCTCAGCAGATGGAAACAAACTACTCTGACCAGGAAGTCGGCTATAATATTTCACTGGGCTATCAGTTTGCCAAGGACTTTCAGTTTGTTGTGGGGGACAGGTACAGACATGTGGAAATCAGAAATGGCGCCATCAAAAAGCTCCCCAACATCAAAGATAAGTTTGATGAAGCTGCTGTTCCAGGCATTAACGGTTTTTCAACCCATGCCATCAGGTTTTCCCTGATTTACAGTACCCTGAACAACAAAGACACCCCTACACACGGCAACTATATCAGACTTTCCATTGAACCGACTATCAAGGAGTTGGGCGGTGCATCCAACTATCGGGACTATGAGGCCGAGATAAAAAGCTTTATGCCGTTAGACAACTCCAGATATATCACCGTAATACGCTTTATGTACAACCAGACCCTGAACGACAAAACCAGTGACGATGTACCTTTTCTGGAACAGAGCATTCTGGGCGGCGAAAACTCGCTGCGCGGCTACGGCAGAAACCGCTTTATCGACAATTCATATGTTCTGCTGAATCTGGAAGAACGAATCCGTCTCTTCCGTTGGGAAATATTTGATGTTACTGCGGACTGGGAACTGGCACCATTTATCGACCTGGGTGCCGTAATGAAGGCAATGGACCAGTTCAGCTGGAAAAACGTTGAATACAATCCGGGCATCGGCTTCCGCGCCATTGTAAGACCGAATATTGTAGGCAGAATCGATATCGGCGTGGGGAAAGATGGACCGGCTGTGTTTGTGGGGTTAGGGTATCCGTTTTAAATCGGGGACTGGGGACTAGTGAATGGGGACTGGTAAAGGCGAGAATCAAAAGCTTTTCCTAGTTCCCAATCCCCGTTCACCAGTCCCTGATTTACCAGTCCCTAGTCACCATTCACCAGCTCCTGTTTCACCTGCTGCATCTTGAACATTTCGGCATAAACCCCATCGCTGGCAAGCAGGTCAGCAGGCGCTCCCTGTTCTACAATCCGCCCTTCTTTCAAAACAACGACCCGGTTACAATCCCTGAACACAGACAGACGGTGCGAGACAATCAACACCGTGCGATTACCGAAGAAATTACCCAGTTCCCCCAGGATTTCTTCCTCCCGACCCGCATCCACAGCAGACAGCGGATCGTCCAGCAGCAATATTTGCGGCTGTGCCAACAGGGCCCTGGCAATGGAAAGTCTCTGTTTCTGCCCTCCTGAAAGAGCTACCCCTTTCTCACCCACCAGGGTTTCAAATCCTTCGGCGAACTTGGCCACATCATCGGTGAAACCAGCCTGCCTGGCCGCTGTCTCCACATCTCCAACACGGCTATTTTCAGCACCATAGGCAATGTTTTCCCGGATACTGCGCGAGAACAGGAATGACTCCTGCGGCACATAACCGATCAATGAACGCAAAGAAGTAAGCTTAAGATGATTAACATCCTGGCCATCAATAAAAAGCTGTCCATCTCCTATGGGCAAAAGCCTTGGCAACATCCTTAAAAGTGTTGTTTTGCCACTGCCCACCTCTCCCGTAATCCCGACCCGTTCGCCAGGCCTGATCATAAGCGATATATCGTCCAGCACCTTCACATCACCATAACTGAAGCTCAACCCTTTAAATTCTATTCCCTGCTGCAGATCCTGCACAGACTTTGCATCAGGAGCATCCGTAATATCAGGCACCGCCGCCAGTATCATGTTCAATCGGGACATGGACGAAGCGCCACGCTGGGACATGGTCAGAATCCAGCCCAGCATAACCGTCGGCCAGACCAGCATGGCCAGGTAACCGCTGAAGGCTACGAAATCCCCCAGCGTAATCCCGCCGCTGATAACCAAACGCCCGCCCATGAACAGCACAATCAGGGTTCCACTTCCGGTGGCCAGCGCCATAACCGGAATAATCAGTCCCCGTAACCTGGCCATCTTCAAACTTACGGTCAGATAGCGATCGGCAACAGCACCGAACAGTCCCTGAAAATGTTCCTCCCGACAATAGGAGCGGATCAGGCGTACTGCCGAGACCGACTCCTCGGCCAAACTGGTCAAACGTCCCAGCTCCTCCTGTGCCTCCAGCGAACGCTTGAACATGCGATGGCTGACCTTTTTGACCACCAGCACCATCAATGGGAAAGGGATGATTGCACAAACGGTCAGCAACGGATGAATATGCAACATAAAAGACACTGCTGAAACATACAGAATCAGCACATTCAGGGAGCTCATTACACCAAAGCCGACCAGCATGCGCACATTGGTCAGATCATTGGAAAACCGCGACATGATATCGCCGGTTCTGTTGCCCGAGAAAAAGGGCAGGTCCTGCTTCAGCAGTTGTTCCAACATATCCTCACGGATGCGGAATTCAATGATGCGTGCAGCATTTAGCACCATAGTCCGCGAATAGACTCGGGTAACGCAATGGGCTATGGCCAGAAAGACAATGACCAAGGCACACGTACCTGGCGTGAAACGATCTGACGATGGATGTTGCAGACCCTCAACAGCAAGTTTCATGTACCAGGGAATCAACAATGCAAAGGCATTGGTGGCCAGTAGAAACAGAGCCCCGTAGAAATAACGCCAACGCAGGGAACGGATATACGGAAATAAACGGGAAAGTTCTTTGATAAAAGCCTCAGTGCCAAGATAATAAAAAATTGCTGTGCGGTAACAGGCGGATAATTTTATACCCAGGACTGTCAGAGTGTCAAACTATCTGGTATTATTTTGAATCAGTCAAATACAACGGAGGCCATAATGCAATACATTACTTCGGACAAAGTTCCCACACCGGCAGGGCATTATTCCCAGGCAGTACTGTCCGGTCAGCTTGTTTTTGTATCCGGCCAGATACCTTCCTGCGGCAATGAGGAAGATTTCGAAACCCAGACATTAAATGCATTGCAAAAATGTGATCACATCCTCCATGCCGCAGGCTGTTCATTAAATGATGTTGTACAGTGCACAGCCTATATTGTGGGCATTGACAACTGG
>JBGSQR010000200.1:0-4249 GCA_041737975.1 Geobacterales bacterium
TGAACGATCCTTTGCATTTAATGCTGAACGAGGCTCTAGCTGGATTTGAAGGAAAACTGAGGGAGGGAAGCTGGCTGGCAGTTCATCCGGTTGACCCACAAAACCCGGAATCAGTACTTCATGAAGAAAATTACCGAACAATACAGCAGGCTCAGGCCATGATAGGCATGAAAATGCTATCTGCACTTTCCTACTGATATTATAAAAACCAGCTAATCAGGCTGAGGGTTGAAGCAGATCAAGATTTCGGTTTAACCTTCTACCTTCAGCCTTCAACCCTTTTTTCACCTTACCAGCGCCGATGCCGGCACAAATTTAATTCCCTGCTTTTCCAAACCTGGCAACGCACCGGCAAGAGTTTTGATTGTCATGGGGTGCGGGTGGCAGATGGCTATGGCTGAACCGTTTTTTCTTGCCAGCCTAACAGCCTGATCAAGCTGTCCAAGAATATATGAGCTATTCTGCTCGTTATCCAGAAAAACATTACGTCGCGCACTGCGCATCCCTAACTCCTGCGCAACTTTCTGTCCTGTAGTCTGTGGCGATGTGACACTGTCTACAAAAAACAGTTTTTTACCTTTTAACTCAGCCAGCACGCTCTTCATTATATCCGCATGTTCCGTAAATTCTGACCCCATATGGTTATTGGCTCCAGCGGCATTGGGGATATCACGCATAAAACCTTTCAAACGCTCACTGATATCATCATCTGACATGGAAACCAGCAGACCATTGTTCTCAAGTCGTGTTGCAGGCCACCCTTTTGACTGCATCGGAATATGAATCATGGTTTCAATACCCTTGGACGCCGCGTAAGCAGCCACTTCACGATAGCTGCGTAATCCGGGGATAATGGAAAAAGTCAGCGGGACGCCGATATCGGCAAGGGCACGTGCTTCGCTAATACTTGCCCCCATATCATCAATAATAATGGCAAGTTTGCCGCTACCAACGTTTTTTTCAATTTCGGTTGGAGTTTTTTGCTGAGGACGCACCACCGGTTCAGCGGGATAATCTGCGGGAGGTGGTTTTACCGGTTCTGTTTTATCGGGCAGCGTTGCATCTTTATACACAGGAACAGAAGGTTGAACAGTTTTTTCAACTTTTGTTGGATCCGGCGGAAGAGTTGCTTTCCGAGGGCTACTAAAAAAATAATAGCCGCCTACAGCCAACAGAATTAAGACAAGAATGGCAAAGGCGGCGTATCTACCGCCGCCCTGCCCTTTGTTATGACGAGTATTTACAGTTTTTTTCACTGGTAATTTACTTTGTAGATCCCATTTTTTTCAGAATCTCCCAGCCTTTGAGCAGGTCAAGGGCTCGCATCACCTGATAGTCATTTTTAAGATTATCCTCAACTTTGGAAGAAGCAGGTTTATCTTTTTTATCTTCCTGTTTTTTATCTTCCTGTTTTTCACCCTTCTTGGGTTCTGCTGGATCGCCCTTAACCTCAAAGTGATTTTCCAGATCTTTTTCGCGCAGGAAACCGTCTTTTTTAGCACTTTCCTTAGGAAGTTCCAGACGCTCGACGGTTATGTCAGGCGTAATTCCCTTTGCCTGGATTGAACGGCCTTTAGGTGTAAAATATCGTGCCGTAGTCAGACGCAGACCGGACTGGTCCGGGAGAGGGATAATAGTCTGAACCGAACCTTTGCCGAAGCTCTGAGTACCCATAATAATAGCACGCTTATGATCCTGCAACGCACCGGCTACAATTTCAGAAGCACTGGCACTGCCGCTGTTAATCAAGACAACAATCGGATAGTTGGGTTCTTTTCTACCTTTGCTGGCAGAGAACTGCATTTTTGATTCTTTTTCCCGACCTTCGGTATAAACAATCAAGCCATCTTCCACAAAGTGATCGGCAACCCTGACAGCCTGATCAAGCAAACCGCCCGGATCGTTGCGCAGGTCAAGGACAAGGCCGGACAAAGGCTTTTTACCATCTTCCTGTAGTGTCTGCAACGCCTTGATCAGATCCTCATCAGTTTTTTCCTGGAACTGGGCAATCCTCACATAACCGTAACCATTATCAAGCATGCGTGATCTGACACTCTTGACCTGGATAATGTCGCGTATCAGAGAGAACTCTTTGGGGCGATCAAACCCCTCACGCATGATAGTTAGGGTAACCTTGGTGCCTTTCAGGCCACGCATTCTCTTTACAGCTTCATTGATATTCAGATCTTTGGTGAATTTTTCATCAATCCTTAGTATCTGATCGCCAGCCTTGATGCCTGCCTTGAATGCCGGTGTGTCTTCAATTGGTGAAATGACGGTAAGAATGCCGTCTTTTACAGAGATCTCAATCCCTAAACCGCCAAAAGCGCCCTTGGTATCTATTTTCAATTCTTTATAAGTTTCAGGCGGCATAAACGAACTGTGTGGATCCAAAGAGGACAGCATTCCGTTAATTGCACCGTAAATCAGCTTCTTAGTATCTACTTCTTCAACATAACTTTTCTTGATAATGGCCATAACATCAGTAAACAGTTCGATTGACTCATAATCGCTCCCCTTACCTGCAGCTGAACAACGATACTGAGAGCTGAAACCGATAAATACAATTAATGTAATTACGGCAATTGTCAGACCTGCAAATACCTTTTTTTTGGTATTACCTTCTTTAAACATCCTTTGCCTCCGAAAAAAGGTTAAGGCTGAGGTTACAAACCAATAGCCGCCTTGCCCTTCACAAACTTGAGTTAATTACTGTAAACAGACTGCTAATTTGATATCTTGCAGTCATTTCCTGTTTAAGTCAAGAACGTCTTTCCTTAATCGCACCTCAACCGGCCTCTTTATCTGACCCACGCCGCAGGATCAAGTGGCTTGCCCTGATGTCTGATTTCAAAATAGAGAATAGGCCCTTTGGAGGAATCTGCATCGCCAACTGTTGCAACAACATCATTCTTTGCAACTTCAACTCCGACTTTTTTGAATATTTTAGCTGCGTGTGCATAAAGAGTAAAATATCCACCACCATGGTCAACAATGACCATATTACCAAAACCTTTAAAGTAATCGGCAAAGATAACTGTACCTTCGTAAACACTCCTGATTTCAGTACCTGCAGGCGCTGAAATTGACAGGCCTTTGCTAAAGGTAAATGAATTAAATTCCGGATGTTTATGCTTACCATAAGTTTCAATAATTTCGCCGCGAACCGGCATGGACATACGTCCTTTTTGTGAAGCAAAACCACGATCAGGTACAGGCGGCAGTTGGGGTAGTGCTTTATATTTTTTACCCGGTTTTTCAGTACGCGAAAAATGCTTTTTTCGACTCAGCTTATCAAGTCGCTCCAGCATATTTTGCAAACGGGAGGCATTGGCCTGGAGCTCTTTAAGAGACACCTCATAAGACTTGCGGTCCTGACGTACTTTTTTCAGGTAGGCGGCCTTTGTGTTTTTATCCTGCTCAATTTCGCGTTTTTTACTGGCAATACTTTCCTTGATGCGTTCTTTCTTGACCGCATCCTTTTCCAGAACAACCTTTAATTGCCGCAACTCTTCAATTTTAAGATTGTAATCAGTAAATATTTTTTTATCATTTTCCAGAATGGAACGCATGTAACGTATATTTTCAGCCATCTGGGGAAAGGATTCAGAGGAGAAAAACATACGTAAACCGCCAATTTCTCCGGCTTTGTAAAGTGAGGTAAGACGCTTGTCTATCTCCTGCTTTTTACGGTTGGCCTCATCAGTAACCCGCTGGATTTCTCGACCTGTTTTTGACAAGCTGAACTCGACACCACGCAGTTCCCGGTCCATTTTTCCCAGGTCTGCCGCTTTCTGTTCAAGATTGCGGTTAATCTCCTTCAACTCGGATGAAACAGCGGTCTCAACCTTTCTCGTCTTGGTCAACAGCTGTTTCTTTGCTCTAATTTCCTGCTTGACTCCCTTCAGTTCATCCTTGGGGCTCGCACCCCAGGCATGTACTGCAAAGATCAATGAAAGTAATATCCACGGCAGTTGTTTCATCATCAAGTTGTAATAAAACGCTTAAGGGATGTCAGGCTGCCAACAAAACCGAGCAGTATGCCGGCCAGAAAGATTGCGCCCACATACTCAAGAGGAAGGAATGCCAGACCAGAAGTAGCCGGATTGAAAGTAATAAAGCTGCCTGCATTATGAAGAAAACCTTCGTAAAACAGAAACAGAAGCAGCAACGAAGACAATGCGCCTGCACCGCCCTGTATGACCCCTTCGATCAAAAACGGTGCTTTAATAAAAAACGGAGTTGCACC
>JBGSQR010000232.1:0-4832 GCA_041737975.1 Geobacterales bacterium
TTGCAATAATTTATACTGTTACTGCAGAAGCCAAAATCAGTTAAAAGCAAAAAAAATTGCAGGGGTTGACGGGTGCAACTTATTAACGCTATTGTAAAGAGACTCTTAAGATAAACGTTATATTTGAATTTAAATATTTCAGGAGCAGGCGGGGTTTCATGGGAAAAAGTATTAAAAACGGTGTTAAACTGGTGGCGGTTAAAGCATTTAAGCTGACGGAAAAAGATCGCAGGATTATGTATTCTCCTGCACGTCTGGTTATACTTATTGCTCTGTGTATATTTATTACAGAAACAATTATCATGTCCATAATCGAGTCTATTGATCGAATGTCTCATGCTGCGGAAGTAATTATTGATGCCACTGTTTTGACGCTTGTTGTTTCAATTGTTCTTTATTTCCTGCTGTTTAAACCTCTTTTACATCTGGTCAATGACTGTCGTATCAATGAAGAAGATCTCAATATCCACAAGCTGAATCTGGAACAGCTGGTCAATGAAAGAACCTGTGAACTGGGAATTGCAAACAGCAATTTGCAGAAGGAGAATAACGAGCATATCAAGTCCAAGATTGCCTTGAAGGACAGTGAGGAAAGGTTTTCCAGACTTTTTGAGGAAAGCGAAGATGCTATTGTGCTGGTGTCTGTGGAAGGACTTGAAATTCTGGATATGAATCCGGTTTCAGAAAAAATCTTTGGTAAAACCAAGGATGAAATCAAATCAGGCGGCCTGCCATGTTTATGTGATCTTGCCTGCACCGAAACCGTTAAGTTGGCAGTTGATCAGATCGTCCAGACCGGCGATCCTAATTCCGTAGAAGAGTTCAAATATATCAGGTCGTCAGGTGATATCCGCTCTTTGTCACTTCGTGGCAAAATCATCACTATTAAGGAAAAAAAGGTTGTTTATCTGTCCTTCAGGGACATCACTACCAGAGTGCGGCTTGAAGAGGAATCCAGGGAAATTCAGGCCCGTTTGATCCAGGCTAATCGCATGACCTCTCTTGGTACCATGATCAGCAGTGTTGCCCATGAGCTTAATAACCCCAATAACTTTCTGCTGATGAATGCCAGGATTTTGTTAGACGCCAAGGATGACATAATAGAGCTGCTGGATGAGCGCTACCTTGAGAAGGGTAATTTTTTGATTGCCAATCTGGACTGGGAGGAGGCGCGTATCCATCTTCCGGAGGCTGTGGAGGGTATTCAGCAGGGGGCCATCAGGATCAGTGATATTATTGGAAATCTGAAAACGATCAGTCGTGACGAAAGTGCCAATAAGGAGCCACAGGCGGATGTAAATAAGGTCGTTCAGCTGTCTGTATCCATACTTAGTTATCTGATTTCCGGCTCTACTGACAATTTTAAACTGGAATTAGGTGAAAACCTGCCGCTTGTCAGAGGTTTTGAGCGGCAGCTGGAGCAGGTTGTGATAAATCTGATCCAGAATGCCCTGCAGGCGCTCCCGGACAAAAGCCACAGTGTTAAAGTGTCCACATTGATGGCTACTGATAATAAACATGTACTGATCCGGGTTCATGATAACGGTAAAGGTCTGCCGGTGGAAATCGCCAACCGGATCATGGAACCGTTTTTTACGACCAGGCTGGAACAGGGTGGAACTGGACTTGGCCTTGCCATCAGTTCGGCAATCGTCAAGGAGTTTGACGGCTCAATCGCTTTTGTTTCATCAGGATCGGGACATGGTACAACATTTACCGTAACTCTCTGTCAGGCAAAAACTACTTCAACGGAAGCGGGATAAATCATGATAATCAATAACTCCGGTCGTATATTAATTGTAGATGACGAAGTAAATACACTTAAAGCCTGTACTACGATGCTGAAAATGAGCGGATTCAGGGATGTGATTACGGAGTCGGACAGCCGCAAAGTCATGGAAATCATGCGTACAACCGAGGTTGATGTAATTATTCTGGACCTTTTTATGCCTAACTTGAGCGGAATTGATCTGTTGCCAATGCTTCGTGAAAATTATCCCAGTGTGCCGGTTATTGTTGCTTCAGCAGCTTATGAACTTGAACGAGCTGTGGAGTGCATGAAACAGGGTGCCTTTGATTATCTGGTCAAGCCGGTTGAAAATGAAAGACTGATTGCTGCACTGCTTAAAACTCTGGAGTGCAGGTCTTTGAATGAGCAGGTCAACGGGCTGAAAGAGCGTTTGATCAATGACAG
The DNA here is from genome assembly GCA_041737975.1 of Geobacterales bacterium. Classification (GTDB taxonomy): domain Bacteria; phylum Desulfobacterota; class Desulfuromonadia; order Geobacterales; family Pseudopelobacteraceae; genus JBGSQR01. The sequence continues at coordinate 2,195 of JBGSQR010000232.1, forward strand.
CCTGGATCATCCTGCCGCTTTTGAGGATATTGTTACCTGCAGTCGCAAGATGCGTTCGATCTTTCAGTACCTGGAGGTAGTGGCCAACTCTCCCCATCCGATCATGATTTTCGGTGAATCAGGTACAGGTAAAGAACTGATCGCCCGTGCCATCTATCGTCTCAGCGACTGTAGTGGTGAATTGGTTTCAGTGAATCTGGCCGGACTGGATGACGCCATGTTCTCCGATACTCTGTTCGGCCACAAGCGTGGTGCTTTTACCGGCGCAGACCAGGCCCGTGACGGTTTGATCGTCAAGGCTGCTAAAGGGGTGATTCTGCTGGATGAGATCGGCGATCTGAGTGAATCTTCGCAGATCAGGCTGTTAAGGCTGATTCAGGAAAAGGAATATTATCAGGTCGGCTCCGATAACCCAAGCAAGTCACATGCCCGAATCATCTGCGCCAGTAACAAGGATTTGAAGCAGCTGGTTGCAGACGGAAAATTCAGAAACGACCTTTATTACCGCCTGAATACCCATCTGGTAGCCTTGCCTCCACTGAGAAACCGTAAAGAAGATCTGCCGCTGCTGCTGGAGCACTTTATCAGCCAGGCAGCAAAATCGCTGGGCATCAAGGCACCCGGTTATTCCAATGAGTTGTTGAATCTGCTTACGGTCTATCCTTTTCCGGGCAATATCAGGGAACTTCAAGGGATGGTCTTTGATGCTGTAGCCAGATCCAAGTCAAGTACCCTGTCCCAGGAACAGTTCCGCAATGTGATCGCTTCCGGTGGCCCGAAAGGCGGTGCTCAGGCTTGTGCAATGCATGATCCGGATTCTAAAATCGGTCAGTTGGAAAAGATCTGGGGTCATTTCCCGTCTCTTGATGAAGCGGAAAATTATCTGATTGATACCGCCATGGAGTCTGCCGGTGGAAATCAGGGCATTGCCGCATCCATGCTTGGGCTGAAGCGGCAGACTTTGAATATGAGGTTGACCAAAAGAAAAGACGTCGGCTAGGAACAGTCGGCAAAGAATAACTCCCCCCATCCTGTCCTATACTGAGGCTCACCTTATCTACATCGATTAAGGTGAGTTTTTTTATTCCTGGCCAGTAACATCCTCATAACTTTCCAACAATACAGATCGCCTTCAAGAAAATACTCGCAAATCTTCAACATATCCTGACCTTGCAAAAAAATTGGCAGCACCAAAAAAGATAAAACTTGTCTTTTGTATTATAAACAGTAATTTAGCGTGTTTTTGGTGTCTGGTTGTCACAATGCTTGCACAATACCAAAATGCCAAGATCGTCATAAACAAGTAAAAGGGTTTGAATTGATTCAGTTTTTTTAAAAGCTGTTAGTTGGCATGGTCTCTGTATATGTAAAATATGAATGAAAGTTTGTAATTTGTTTTTAAAAGCTACCCAGGAGGTAAAAAGATGAAAATAGCGGGTAAATTATTAACGACAGCCATGGCTGTCACAGCTTTGTTGAGTTTTGGTACAGCAGAGCAGGCAAATGCAGCTTTGAAGGCTAGGGGACCGATTGATGGTTTAACAACGTTTCCTGCCTGGTATCAGGACACAAACAACATTGCTCTTGAGGACTGTCTTGACCCTCAAGATACACTGTGCTTCCCATTTGTTGTGCCGAATCCAGCAGCTGCTGTTATTCATCCGTCTGTTGCGACTGCTCAAAATCCGGCAAATTTTCCAGCAGAATTTTTTTACTGGCATGCGGCCGCTGAAATACCTCTTGTATCTGGAGGTACCGCTTCACTTACTCTGGCAATGGAAGGTACAGACGCGAATGTTACATTCGGCAGGATTCGCATACTGATGGATACTCCTGTAGCGGGACAATACATTTTTACTCATCCATACGGTGTGGAAACAGTAGATGTTGCAGTTGCGGCAGATGGTGTCAAAAACCAGGGGGATGATATCGGACTTGGCGGCCCCCCTTATAATGGGGTTGTTACTCCAGCTAACGAAATACCAGGACCTGGGGCAACAGTACGGGTATTTGGTCCTTTCCTTCGTTGGGATACACAATTCCCGGTTGTCGGGGTGACTGGACTGGGGGTGCCCGGACGGCGCTACATGGGAAATCCAAACGTCAACCATACTGTTACAGGCAGCCCGTTTAATACCAACTTTTTCAGGGTGCAGGGACCTGCAGGTTCCAATATCGGCGGGCAAGGTGTCGATACTCTGGAAACCAATCTTTTCAGCATTGCGGGTAAAATAGCAAGTTTGGGAGTCTCTCCTTTTCCAACTGCATCTGTTACAGCAGTCTTTGGTACGCCGGTGAAAATACCTGTGACCATCACAAATATTACTGGTGCTGAAGTAACATTGGAGGGATCCACACCTTTGATTACGGGGTCGACTGATTTTATAGTGTTGCCTTCTGGCGTAGACAATAACTGTACCGGCGCGACGCTGGCAGTGGATGCATCCTGTGTATTCAATGTGCAGTTCAATCCGGCTCAGTCAGCGACAGCAGTAAGAAATGCTACGGTTACAATTACCAGTACTGATTCAGCAACCGCCCCACCGGTAAGCATAGACCTGACGGGCACCGCACAATACTCGGTTTCACCGGTTGTTTCGGCAAACGGAACTGTAACTATGAAGGTGGATAACGGCAC
>JBGSQR010000259.1:0-6859 GCA_041737975.1 Geobacterales bacterium
CCAGTTGCCTGGGGTTTGTCCCGATGCGGCCAGGAAAACCAGCCGCGATTCCCCCGGTCTGAGGGTAAAGTCGCTGGAGAGCCTGACGAGCGGGTCCGGAACATAGTCAAAGGCGGCCGTCTTTACAAAGGGGGCGTGAAACAGGCTTATTTCGGGCGCTGAAGTTTTCTTTGCACCAAGGGACAGCTGGATGTGACGTGCATCCTTGTGCAAGTTCGTAATCATCAGACCTGCATAGCCATGACTGCCCAGCGGCAGCGTCATCTCGAGCTGGCTGCGGCTTTCTGCAACGGGGTCGGCCGCCGGGCTGAAATCTCCCCATGGTGCCACGGGAACCACAAGCAGTTTCGTGTCCGGATTGCCGGAGCTGATCAGATCCCTGCGAAGCCGGAAGAACGCATCTTCGGCAGCGGTCATGTCGTTCAATCCGGAGGCCTTGTCGAGCATGGCGCGTATGCCGTCGATCCGGCTGCTTTCGGTCCGGCTCTGGCTGAACGATGATTTAAGCCTGTCCAGCTGGTTTTCCAGTATTTTGCGTTCAATCTGCAGCTGCTTTTTCAGTATGACGGAATTTCTGATCTCATCCAGTGTTTTCGGCGCCTTAGCCACGCTGACGTTGTTACCCTCATGTACCTCGATTTCGTCGCAAAAGAAAAACGCGCCCTTCGGTTCAACAACAAGCAGCACATACCTGCCTTTGATGCCGAGTCTGGCGAGGCTGAATTTCCTGACCTGGTAGGCACCGGCGTCATTGTCGGCCGCTGCGGCCAAGTTGCCTGCATAATGCATGGTCTTGAGGTCCGGGCCGATATAAACCGATACCGCAGACGGGTAATGCACACCGGCGCTGATCCCCCGGGCCGTGTTCACCGAGACGCCATCAATGGTCCGCACATGCTCAAGGTCGAGCAGGATCTCGATATTGCCGGTGTGCTGCCAGCCCACAGTGCTCTTTTGCGTCCAGAAATAACCGGTGGAATAACTGCCGTCCGTCAGTGACGTGGTGTCCGTGGCAGGTGCGGACAATGCGTAGTTGGGTTTTGGCGAGAGTGTATATCTCTTTCCCAACGCAATGTTGCTGCCTGACGCATGGCATGACTGGAACATGGCGATTATGCTGTAAAAAATCATCAGCAGCAGTACAACCAGCTTGTTAATCAGCAGCATGAGAACCTCCCTGAACCGGTAATGATCTCCATAATCCGGTGTAACTATCAACGGCCCTTTCCATTGTGTACTGCAACAGGACCCTGTGTCGGCCGGCCTGACCATCATTGATGGCCCTGGCCCTGTTGTCATGGTATTGGCGGATTGCAGCGGCCAGCTCGTCAACATCGGCGGGAGCGACAACAATACCGCAGGCATCGGGAGTCTTGTCGCCCAGTATTTCGGGTATGGCGCCCACCCTGGTGGCCACGATCGGCCGTCCCATGGCCATGGCCTCCAGAATCACATTGGGAAAACCTTCGGTATAGCTGGGCAGTGCGAACAGGTCTGACCTGCGGATGGCAGCCACCGATTCATCGCGGGTAAGCTGCCCGCGGAAAGTAAGCCAGCCGCCGTCGGCATGCTGCCGCGCCATGGCAGCCAGCTCTTGGCGGTAGTCCTCTTCGACCTGGCCCACCAGCTCGAGCTGCAGTCGCATGCCTGTCAGGGCGAGCCCGGCACATGCCTGCACCAGCTCGGATACCCCCTTGGTTCTGATGACATGTCCGGCAAAGACAATGCGAAATGTATCATCTGCAGAGTCTGCTTCGGGTGTCGGCACATTCAGCGAAAGCAGTGAAGGATCGATGGGATTCGGCAGCCGGACTATCCGCGTATTGCCTGTTGCGCCTTGAACCGCCTCAACAGAGGCCTTGTCCAGCAGCACAACGGCATCGGCCAGTTTCATCGAACGCCTGATCAGCTGCCATTCCCAGCCGCCGCTCGCCACCAGTTCCGGCAGCCGGCCGAACCGGTAGTGGATGACCGATTTTATGCCCAGTATCCGCGCAATGCCGACGATCAGCAGGTCTTTGGCGGCAGCAAGCGAAGCGCTGGTACAGAGATGGATCACATCGGGCCGGGATGTTACAATTGCCCGACAGACCCTGCAGGTGTCAATCAGCGCCTGCAGGGTACCGCCGACAATGCGGGCGATCAGCCTGCGGTCATTTGTCGAGCGCCAGCGAACTGCCGTATCTAAATGAGTCAGCAACACGTCGCTGCGTTTGCCCAGCTCACGGATCACCCCGATGCTCCATGAGGCAATGCCCCCAGCCGGCGGAGGAAGCGGAGATATCAGCAGGACTTTAAGAGGGCTCAATTTAGATACCTTTTCGTGCATTCTTCCAAATAGCTTCTTGATAAGCGCTGATCAACGGGGTAAAGCAATTCTTCATGTGACAGAATGCTTTCCACGTTCCATCTGAATTTGATTACTTTTGCCGGTGTACCTCCAACGATGGAATATGGTGGAACATTCTGAGTTACGACGGCACCGGCGGCAATAATCGAGCCTCTGCCAATAGTTACTCCATGCAGAATTATGGCCCTGGTTCCAACCCAGACATCATCTTCAATAATTACACCAAGATCGTCTTCCGGAAGTTTTTCGGAGTCTTTGACATCAACCATGAAGCGACCAATAAGGCTGGTGGTGTGATTACCGCCACGTATGGTAACTTCCGGCCCGAACATGACTTTTGAGCCGATAACTATTTTTGCCTTTGTCGCGATAAGAACCGGACGGGTTCCCAGAGAAACATCATCCCCGACATGAATGGTATGAAACGAGTATTGTCCCGCCGGATCGAACCAGAAATTTTTGCCGTAAGATCCGAAAAGGGGGCGGTACAAATACATACGAATACGAGTAACTATGCGGCTAAATAGGTAAAGAGTCCTGCCGGGTAAAGCTTTTAGAGTCATACCATCACTCCTGAAATTCTTAGCCAAAAGTCAACACTTGCTGTTGAGCGGCACTACTTTGTTGATAAATTCACTTATCGGCTTAACCCAGTTGCGGTAATCAAAGGAATTTTCTGCGCGACGCCTGGAAAATTGTTTCATAATTTCTATTTCAGCACGTGTCAGCTTTAGCGCCCTGTTCAGGCCTGTTGCAAAAGATTCGGGCGAACAATCAGTTATCACAATTCCTTCGATTCCATCAGTTACATATTTGCCAATATCACTTGTGATGTTACAGATGACCGGTACACCCATGGCAAGACTTTCAACCAGTTTGGTCGGAAATCCGGCATGGGCATATCGTGAATCCTGACGGAGCAATATTGAAAAATCGGCTGTGGAAAGTTTTGATAAAGCTTCACGATGCGGTAACCTGCCGGTAAAGCTGAAAATATCTTTATGTTTGTCAAGAATTGCTGAATCGGTGCCAAGCGCCGATCTGACCTCATTCATAGAGGGTCCACATACGATGAGTTCACAGTTTTTTGCTGCTTCGCCGAGAAGGTCAATACCCTTTACTGCATTTATCAGCAGATCTTTTTTTCCGGCATTGCCGACAAATGCCAGTACCAATTTAGCATGGTCTGTTTTCTCGATGCGCAGTTTCCATTTCTCTGCCTGTAGGTCAACCAGCGGAGGCGTGCAAAAGGAAGGTGTCCCTTTCCGGCTGTAGTAATCGGTAAGCAGGCTGCTGATTGCGATAATGCCGTCTGCCATCGGCTGAACGGTGCGCATGCGCAATTCTGAATCCAGTGCCATGGGTCCTATTTTTCCACCCATGACATGTCCTCTGTCGTACCACTCGACGGTATCGCAGAGCATGTGGATTGATCTTCTGGTACACCATGAGCGCAGGCGCAGCAGGAGGAGTGAGGGAGCCTGGTAGGCTATTACGGCATCAAACGGTTCCGCTCTGTCGGCCAAGTTCAGTTTGGAAAGGATGGCCGAGCCAGTGAAGATTCCGGCCTGCCTGGCTACTTTTCCGGAGAGATCCTGCCTGGCCGGGGGCGGAGAGATGTATTTGAACCCGTCATAACAGGCGCAGTCGCCGGGGCGGGATGATTTCTCGATTCCGAAGAAAACCACCGCATGCCCGCCGGCCCTTAATGCGCGCCCGATCCCCAGGACCCGTGCGGCTCCGGCATCACCTTCGGGAAATTGAAATGATCCTACATAGGCAATTCGCACATGTCACCTTCGGTTTATTTGAGAATTGAAGCGGAGGTGGTAATGCCGAAATGTTTTTTCAAAACGGCTTCCTTTTCCAGTCCGCGCAGGTGCCCGCATTTCAGGCTTTTGGCTTTCAGCTGTACCAGATATTCGTCCGTGGTCTTGATTACGCGGGCCGGTGCGCCTACTGCCACGGAATTGTCCGGTATGTCCCTGGTTACTATTGATCCGGCACCGATGACAACCCGGTTGCCGATGGTTACCCCGGGCATTATCAGTGTTCTTACCCCCATGTACACATCGTTGCCGATCCTGATCGGGGCGGTCCACTCCAGGTCAGGCACTTCCTTGCGCAGGATCAGGGTGCCGCCGTCATGGGTGACGAAGGCGCAATCCGCAGTTATATGCACGTTGCTGCCGATGGTGATCAGCCACGGCTCTGTCCCGAACATGCTCGATTTCATCCCGTAAAAATAGACGTTGTCCCCGAGGGTGACTCCGATTGAGCGGGCGTATCCGAGTGGATTGAGCTTTGCATGGACTTCACGCCTGATATACTTGAGAATATTAATTATGCGCCTGATGAATAGGGCCATTTTCCCCTCCGGGTAAAGATCGGTCAGTGTCGGCAATCAGTTTGTCACGGGATTTCCGGGGCGATGAGGACAGTCTGTTGTGCGCTATCGTAAAAACCAGAATGAGAATGACGCCATGTATGATCTCATTCGGCCGGAATACATTGCCTTTCAGGTTGGCCAGAAACAGATACAGCAGGATGGACAGGTTGACGGTTTTTTCCATCCGGCTTCCTTTCAGGCCGCAGGATATCAGATACAGATATGCTGAGTACATGAGCAACGAAAAGAAAATGCCGCCGAAATAGAGGTTTGCCACATAGCCGATGTCGGACGACTTGAACTCTCTTCCAAAAACGTTTTCGCCGGTGCCGATGATCAGCTCGAGCCCTTTGGGCGCAAACCACATGGTTTCGGTCAGGGCGGAAAGGTTGCCGGTTGCCTCCCCCTCGGTGATGTTGGTCAGTTCCCGGGCACCCATGTACAGCCAGGTCCAGGTGGTCAGTTCGGTGCTGCTTTCCGCGTTGAACTTGATGATATGGTAGCCTGCGAAGAGGCATGCCGCTGCAAGAATGGCCACCAGAAAATTTCTGCCCAGGTTCTGTTTCATTCGGTCGTAGTTGTAAACAAGGAGCGGCAGCAGGGGCACAACGAAACTGATCATGGGCGTCCGGGCATTCAGCACGATGGACACCAGGTAAAATGGCAGCAGCAGCAGGTATTTAGGTGATCTGTAGCAGGCCGAGACTATGGCGATCATTACGCACAGCCCCTGGAACAGCGGCATGGAAAAAGTATAGCTTCTGGCAAGGCCGTATATCCTGAAGAGGCTGACGGTGTCAAAGACATCTTCCAGCCCCTGGCTTCCTGATGACGCTATGATCCAGTTTCTCAGTTCCGGAGAGGCGATGGTGATCAGCACGCAGATGACCTGCAGAAATCCGATCAGCATGATGAAGTCATACAGGTCGTTAATAGTGCGGTTGCCTTTAAGCAGTATAATCGAAATCAGCATTGCGCAGGGGACCACCTCAACGATGGTGGAGGCGGCGTAGTATGCCGGGGCGAGTCCGGCAGAGCCGGTTAATACCATCACAAAGCAGTAGAGGGTTATTATCAGATGTAGCAGCGAAAAGATGAGCAGTTCCCGCGATGACAGCATCAGCGAGAGCTCTTCGGGATATTTGGCCAGGAGCATCAACAGTGCGATTGCCGTAAGCAGATGAATGATGTTGAACGGCAGCAGTACCAGTGGCGTATAGATGAAGGCAAACGCGAACAAGGTCAGCAGCAGGTATTTCATGTTGAACATGCCGGGCTGGTACCCGTATTTGCCGGTTTCCGGGTTATCTAACATGCAATCGGCCTTTATTTTGTCATGCCGGAATCCTATCTCCATATAAACAGAAACTTTATGAGCGATTTCAGGTAGTTGATGTCAAAGATGAAACCTGCTGATCTGAACATGCTTTTCAGTACAAAAAGCTTGTGCTGCCGGTACGGCGAATACCAGAGCACATTGCGGTAGTGCCATCTTCTGATTGCTTCCGGATAGTGTTCAGAGTGCCTGAATTCGTTGATGCAATTAAGGTGCGAAATAACGGATACGGTTGTGAGCAGTTTGTGGTGATAGTCCCTGAATGCCCTGTAATAGGAGAGATATTCGTCGATAAACCCGATCCTGTGTTTTTCGGATATCTTCAGGTTCATGAAATAGTCTTCGGTCAGAATGTTTTCCCGGTAATATCCGACTTCAGCAAAGATGCTGTTTCTGAAAAAATAGGTTACAGGCAGGTGAAAATTCATCAGGATGATGTCCTTGAAGATATGGCCGTCCTTCAGGTTGCTGTTTCTGGTCCGGGTCAGTCTGTCAATGATGTTGCTGTCTTCGTCCACCACATACACCTTGCCGTAACACATCGGAATATCTGGGTTTAGCTCCATGAATGAGACCTGCTTTTCCAGCTTGTCAATCGCCCAGTAGTCATCGGAGGCGCAGTACGATACGTACCTGCCTTTGGTGAATTCACGCAGGCCCCTGTTGATTGTGTGCGCGCAGCCGCTGTTTTCCTGCAGAACCAGTGTGAACCCGTATCTGTCCCTGAGCCGTTGGAGCAGTTCGCGGCTGCCGTCGGTTGAACCATCGTCAATAACCGTAAGTT
>JBGSQR010000264.1:0-2872 GCA_041737975.1 Geobacterales bacterium
GTATTCAAGTTGGCAGGCGTTTTTCCCAATGGCCACAGCAAAGGGGCGCAAAAATACTGTCAAGATGTTGCGTTATTATATGCTGATCGATAAGGAGGTGCCGGAGACCATCGGGCATAATCCATTGGCAGCAACTGCATATACCTTGCTGTTTTGCTTATATATTCTGCTGATTCTGACCGGTTTTTCCCTGTATGCCATGCATTCGCCAACAGGCATAATGCATAAAGCACTTGGTTTCATGTACCTGTTTTTTGATAATCAGAATTTGAGACTGTTCCATCATTTAAGCATGTGGTTTGTTTGGGGATTCGTTATCAATCACTTCTATAGTGTGTGGCTGATGGATATCAAGGAACAGGGCAGCGAAGTTTCAAGTATGTTCAGCGGTTTCAGGTTTACTGTGAAAAAGGAAGATTAATGCTTAAATAAAATGCTACAAAGAAGGCGCGCAAAAAACGCGCCTTTTTTTATGGGAATTTACGATCAAGGAGTTTGCATGAATCAAGAACAGCAAAAAAACATAACCATACTGGTTCTGGGAATCGGCAATACAGTCATGTGCGATGATGGAGTCGGTGTAAAGGTGGTACAGAGGCTTGTGAAAAAATACTTATTACCGTCCTATGTTGACGTCATGGATGGCGGCACATTGGGACTTGATATCCTGCCTCGTCTGGAAGGTATCCAGAAGCTGATCATCGTTGACGCGCTTGAGACCGGAAAAAGTCCAGGCACATGCATCCGGCTGGCAGGTGAGGATATTCCTATTGCTCTGGAGACCAAGGTTTCTCCACACCAGATGGGGCTGAAAGACCTGTTGGCGGTATCACATCTGATGGAAGGGCAGTTACCGGCCGAGATGGTGCTGATCGGTATTCAGCCGGAATGTATTGAATTGGATACGGAGTTGACAGCGGTAGTTTCTGCTCAGCTGGACAACCTGTTGAATCGTGTTGTTGAAGAGCTTGAAGGTTGGGGAGTCGAAGTGCGGGCAGTTGTTTAATTCCGCATATCCATACTCCTGTTTGCAATTATTCTGAAAAATATTATAGTGCTGTTTGATATATGGTGAAATATTTCTCTATTAAGGCCGAGGGTGGGGTAAATATGGGCAATAATGAATCAGTTAATACGGAAACAATTTACAACCAGTTCGCCAGTGACAACTATGCAGGTATCTGTCCCGAAGCCTGGCAGGCGATGGGACAGGCCAATCAGGGGTTTGCCCAGTCATACGGTGATGATCCCTGGACCGAAAAGGCTTGTCAGTCTATTCGGGAACTGTTTGATACGGACTGTCAGGTATTCTTTGTTTTCAATGGTACAGCAGCAAATTCGCTGGTGCTGGCATCACTTTGCCGCTCCTATCACAGTGTCGTCTGCCATGAAATCGCACATATTGAAACCGACGAATGTGGCGCCCCGGAGTTTTTCTCCAACGGCACCAAACTTCTGATTGTCCCGGGTAAAAATGGAAAGCTGGACTTGGAAGCTGTTGAGCGGACAATCACCAGGCGGACTGATATTCATTATCCAAAACCGCGTGTCCTGAGCATTACTCAGGCTACGGAGTTGGGGACACTCTATACACCCGATGAAATTGCAGCGGCCAGTGATCTGGCAAAACGGTACGGACTAAAGCTGCACATGGATGGTGCACGCTTTTCTAATGCTGTTGCTGCCCTGAATGTGCATCCGTCCGAGATCACCTGGAAAGTGGGGGTTGATGTGCTCTGCTTTGGCGGTGCCAAAAACGGTATGGCGATTGGTGAGGCGGTGGTGTTCTTTAATCGGGAACTGGCAGAAGAGTTTGAATACCGTTGCAAGCAGGCCGGACAGCTAGCTTCCAAGATGCGTTTCATGTCAGCCCCCTGGAGCGGTATGCTGGAAAACGGGACATGGTTGCGGCTGGCCAGGCAGGCCAATGAACACGCTAAACAGCTTGAACAGGAACTTGCTGCCATTGACGGAATTTCTGTTATGTATCCCTGTCAGGCCAACTCCGTGTTTGTAGAAATGCCGGAAAGAGCTGTTATTGCTTTAAGAGAAGCCGGTTGGCGCTTTTATTCTTTCATCGGCAACGGCGGGGCACGTTTCATGTGCTCATGGCAGACCAGTGAGGCAGATGTACAGCAGCTGGTTGCTGCTGTGCGCAAGGCATGTACATGAAATAAGAACAACAATGTGGAATTTAAAAGGGGGCCGAAATGGCCCCCTTTTTTCGTTTGTACATTTCTACAATGAAAAAATTATACACTTCAGAGTACTAAATATGTAAAGCCTCAAAGATTTATCCCCTGAGTTCGAGTGTGTTGGGTTCTGCCTGAATTTCTGCAATTTTTTCAAAGCTTCATAACAGATATATCGACATCAACATCCCCGAAGAATCACTGCTGCCAGCCCTCGTCTGGGCATTTTGCTCCAGCACAATAAAATTTACAAATAATACTGCGGCAAGAATAGTGAATGTTTTTACAACTTATTTTTTGATGTTATTCTCCTTAAAATAGATAAAATCCCACGGCATGCCCATTTGAGTAAAACCATAGCATTTTAAAGATTAAGGGTTAGTCAAAACGAGAAAAGATATGCAACAAAATTATGAAGTAATCAGATTAGTTCGTTAATAGTATGGGCGGGATGTTTATAATTTTTTTCGCCTTTAACGAGCTCTTAATCTTCCATGTGTTAATGTTTTATGCATTGAATGTATTTACACGAACACAACAATATACGGCATGGAGACAAATATGATGACATTGCCCATACAAGATAAGCTAAAGCATTCTTTTGGCTCTCGAACTTTCGGGATATGTGCAGGAGTTGGCATATCCCTGGTGCTTTCAACCAGCGCCACTCTTGTCGGCAA
>JBGSQR010000276.1:0-1899 GCA_041737975.1 Geobacterales bacterium
TGATTCCGGTTTCAAATATTTCTGACTTTGTAGATCTTCGTGCCAACGGAGGCGGGGGGTTATGGACCGAGCGCCACTGGACATCTGTCGGCGCTGGCAGGCGATCGATTGTGTTGCCGAAAACATCAAACATGCGCGAAAGGATACCTTTGCCGACCAGTGCCTTCAAAGGTCCGCCCGAATCCTCCACAGTCATGCCGCGGGCAAGACCCTGAGTGGGGGTAAGTGCAATGCCCCGAACGTGATGCGCATCAAGCTGTGCTAAAACTTCAATGGCAATATTCCCCTCCATCGCATGCAGCAACGAGTATATGGGAGGCAACTCTGCATCGAAGAGTATATCCACGACACTGCCGCGCACGGAAGCCACTCTGCCCTGGTTTGTGTCAGTCATTGCACGTTCTGACGTTAATCGTTGAAGTTAGACAGGCTACCATTTCACAGGCCCCGGCTCATTTTTTACCAGCAGGATTGAACAGGGCATCCTGCGTACTATGGTATCGTTCTCTCCGCCAAAGAGTGCATGCTCAATACGACCCTCTTCGTGGGCAGACATAATTATCAAGTCAATTTTCTCTTCAATGACTACTCTCTCAGTCTCTTCAATCGGATCACGATCACTGACCAGTTCTGTTATGGGGTACCCCTTCTGTTTCTCCTGCTCGATGATAGTATTCAACAGCTCTTTAGCTTCCTGTAGACTGTTATTGTATTTCTTATACTCCTCCTCGGGAAACTGACCCGGTGCGTTCAGCAACATTATACCGACAGGATTGGAGACAAGATGTAATACATATAACTCCGCATCATACCTGTGGGCTATGGAAACCCCTAAGTTAATGGCTTTTCTGCTGTGTGGTATTAATCTACTGATGACAAGTATCCGTCTGAAGCTTTTCATTCATGCCTCCGTATTGAAAATCTGATCAGTTCCATAGACATCAGTTTCTGATCTTAAAATTTTCCTATCTCATGCCACAAGAGATCCACACGTTTCATAGCAGATGGAAGATCAGTGGTCATCTCGCCACGAGCCTTCCTGAGAGAATCCTGGGAAGTTTCGAGCGATTTTTTAACCTCCGGCAACATGTCTTTTTTCATTTTTTCCAGTTTTTCAACCAGTACCCCAACCTCTGCATTGGCAGTCCCGATATTTTTTGCCAGGAGATCTGTTTTTACCTTCAACAGGCGTCCTCGTACTTCTGACATGTGGTTTTTGAATTCAGCTTCTCTGAGTTGGCCGCGGATCTGGCTGCTTTCCTTATCAAGATTTTCGGCCTGCTTTTTCAAAGCTACCGCAGTAGCGCTCTTTTGCTCTTTTATTTCAGCATCTGCAGCCGATAAACCAGCCCTGACAGAACTCTCCAGCTTTGTTACTTTGGACGCCAGGGCATTCACCGCCCTGGTAACGGTGGCAGTATCTGCGCCTGGTTCTACTCGGACATTCTTACGCGCTTCCTGTTCGCCTTTGATAAATACCTCGGCAGATTCAAGTCGCTGCTTCAAATCTCTGACCTCTGTCCGAAGCCCTTCTGTTTTTTGTTCAATCAAAATTGGCAACGTAAAATAGCCGGCCGCACCCAGAGCAACAACGAGGATTAACCCCAAAATCAGTGTTTTCATAACCTTCTCCGCAAAAGACTCAGTAATGTGATTTTACTGGTAATTACATCCTCACCCCTCTGCAATATTGGCTGAGGAATCAATGCACCTTCCGATTGAGGGAGTCTACAAATTGAAATTCATTGGTGTATTGAACAGATTCAAAACTCCCACTTAGATGTTCAACATCATGTATTCTAAACTTTGCAATTCCACCCGCTTCAGTCTCAGCGAATTGGTGATCACGGAAACGGTGCTGAAACTCATTGCAGCAGGAAGCCAATCGGCCAGAACCAC